>JBEKUT010000084.1:0-32412 GCA_049514735.1 Bryobacteraceae bacterium | reverse complement strand
CTGGGCAGGAGCAGCTCGCGGATAAAGCGGCGAAGCTCGGCGTCGAATTGTTCGTGATGGACGACGGCTGGTTCGGCAAGCGCAACAACGATCATGCCGGGTTGGGGGACTGGTTCGTCAATACGCAGAAATTCCCGAACGGTTTGAAGCCCCTGATCGATCACGTGAACGGTCTCGGGATGGATTTCGGGCTGTGGGTGGAACCCGAGATGGTGAATCCCGATAGCGATCTGTACCGCGCGCATCTGGATTGGGCGATGAATTTCCCCGGTCGTCCGCGCAGCGAGTTGCGTAATCAACTGGTGCTGAACATGGCGCGGTCCGATGTTCGGGATTACATTTTCGGAGTGCTCGATAAGCTGGCGACGGAATACAACATCCGCTATTTCAAGTGGGACATGAATCGCATCTTCTCCGAGCCGGGATGGCCGGAGCAACCTCCCGAAGCGCAGCGAAAACTGTGGGTGCAGTACGTCCTGAACCTGTACGACATTATCGACCGGCTGCGTGCTGCGCACCCGCAACTCGAAATCGAGTCGTGCTCCGGAGGCGGCGGGCGTGTCGATCTCGGCATTTTGAAGCGAGTCGACGAATTCTGGACATCGGACAATACGGAAGCTCTGGACCGGCTGAAAATCCAGGAAGGATTTTCGCAGGCTTACGCGGCGAAGTTCATGTCGGCATGGGTGACAGACGTTCCTAACCAGAACGGCCGCAGCACGCCGCTGCAATTCCGTTTTCTGGTCGCGATGCAGGGGGCATTGGGAATCGGATCGAATCTCAATCGTTTTTCGGACGCCGATACCGCGCTGGCGACGCGCATGGTCGCGCTTTATAAACAGATCCGCGACACGGTGCAGACGGGCGATCTGTACCGGCTGCTCTCGCCGCGCACCAGCGATGTTACGGCGAATGAGTACGTCGATGCGGACGGGAAACAGGCTGTTCTATTTGCGTTTCGGCACTCGCAGCAATACAACACGCCGCCGCCGACTCTGTATCTTCGCGGACTCGACGAACGCGCGGTATATAAGGTTACGAACCTCGACGGCAGGGCGTCCGAACAGAGCGGCGCGTATCTGATGCGGCATGGAATCGATCTGAACCTGCGCGGCGATTACGATAGCACGGTTGTGGTAATGGAACGTCAGTGAGCTGACGGCCGAAACCCGCGGGCACATGGGGCGTCTAAAATGAGGTAATGCCCACCGATTCCGCCCTCCAAATTGCCACCTCTAAGCTGAATGAGGTCCGGCAAGAGATAGCCAAAGTCATCGTCGGCCAGCAGGATGTGGTGGACGGCGTCTTGATTTGCCTGCTGTCGGGCGGGCACGTTTTGCTGGAAGGCGTGCCGGGATTGGGCAAAACGACGCTGCTGCGGACGCTGGCGCGCGTGCTGCATTTGAAATATTCGCGCATCCAATTCACGCCCGACCTGATGCCCGCCGATATCGTCGGAAGTATGATGCTCGACACCGACGACCGCGGCGCTAAGAACCTGCGATTTCAACCCGGACCGATTTTCTCGAATCTGGTGCTGGCCGACGAAATCAATCGCGCCACTCCGAAAACGCAATCGGCGCTACTGGAGGCGATGCAAGAAAGAACGGTGACCAGCGGCACCACGACGCACCAATTGGAAGCGCCGTTCCTGGTGATGGCGACGCAGAATCCGATCGAGATGGAAGGCACGTATCCGTTGCCCGAAGCGCAGCTCGACCGCTTCCTGATGAAGATTCTAGTGAATTATCCGTCGCGCGCGGAGCTGAATCGTATCGTCGATCTGACCGTACAGCGGGAAGATCAATCTGTCTCCCCAATGATGGATCGGGACACTATTATTCAATTGCGCGCGGTCTGTAAGGACGTTTTGATTGCGCCGCACGTCCAGGAATACGCGATCGATCTGATTATGGCCACACAGCCTGGAACGCCCTACGCGCACGAGATCGCGAATAAATACATCCGCTACGGAAGCTCGCCGCGCGGCGCCCAAGCGCTGATCGAATGCGGACGGGTTCTGGCGCTGATGCGCGGCCGGTTGAATCTCAGCATCGACGATTTGCGTTTTCTCGCTCCTTCGATTTTGCGGCACCGCATCATTTTGAATTTCGACGCGCATGCCGATGGAGAAACGCCCGAAACCGTGCTGAACAAAATCATCTCGAATGTTTCATCGGCGGTAGCGAAGTAGAGAGCGAACGTCATGCAGCCACAGCAGCCGATTGTCGAAACGGAGTTCCTGCATAAACTGGAGCGGCTCGCCATTCAGTGGCAGAAATCGTTCCCAGGTCTTGTCGGGGGCCACAACATTTCCCGATTTTCAGGTCCGGGTCAGGAGTTTTTGGAGCATCGCCATTTTCATCAAGGGGATGACTTGCGAGCGGTGAATTGGCGCGCCTATCTGCGTCTGGAAAAACTGTTTCTCAAGATGTTCCAGGTGGAGCCGCGCATTCCGGTTCGCCTGTTACTGGACACCACCGATTCGATGAATACCGGCGAGGCCAACAAGTTCGATTACGCACGCCGGCTCGCCGCGGCGATTTGTTATATCGGACTGGTTCGCCTGGACACGATTTGCATTCAGCCTTTTGGCGAGGAACTCAAGGATTCGTTTGTCTCGACGGGCGGCCGGCACCGTTTTGTTTCGACCGCGAATTTTCTCAGCGGGCTCACCATTGGAGGGCGGACCGATTATTTCCAGGTCGCGCGGCAATTCATTTCCCGGTATCCGCAACGCGGGCTGTTGATCGTGATTTCGGATTTTCTGGACGATCGGGATTGCGAGAAGCCGCTGCAATATCTCGCCGATTTCGGGAACGAGTTGATCCTGGTGCACGTGTTTGCGCCGGAGGATCGCGAGCCCCCATGGGACGGTCAACTGGAGCTGACCGACAGCGAAACCGGGGAACAAATGGAAGTGGCGTTCGATGCCGCGGCGCGGGAGAATTACACCGCCGCGTTCGATCAATTTGCGCAGAACATCCAGCGGGTTGGGCTGCGCAACTCGGGGCGCTATATCAGCGTTCCTACCAGTACTCCGATTGAAGAAGCGGTATTCGGGCCGCTGGTGCGCTCCGGCGCGATCCAGTAGGACGTCATGTTTTTTCTGAATCTTTCGCTGCCGGAGTTCCTGGCAATACTCGGGGCGCTTTCCGCCACGGTCGTTACTTTGTATTTGCTGGATCGGCAGCGGCGTAAATTGCGGGTCGCGACGCTGCGATTTTTCCGCGTGAACGACAAGCCTCCCGAGATGCGGCATCGGCGGAAAGTGCAGCAGCCATGGTCGCTGATCTTGCAGCTTTTGAGCCTGCTATTTCTGCTGCTCGCGATCGCGCAGTTGCGATTGGGTTCGCCGGACCGCACTTCCCGGGATCATGTCCTGCTGCTCGATTCGTCGGCATGGATGGCGGCGCGCAATGGGAACGGCCGGTTGATGGAGCAGGCGCGAGCACGGGCGCGGGCCTATGTGAACGCGCTGCCGGGAAACGATCGAGTGATGGTGGTGCGCGCGGGCGAATTGCCGATGCCCGCGACGCTGTTCGAATCGGACAGAGCCAAAATTTTGCGTGCGATCGACGAAACGCAGCCGGGAGCGTCGGCGCTGAATATCGACCAGGCCCTGGAGTTCGCCACGCAAGCTCAGACATTGCGCGCCAGGCGAGCGGGCGAAATTGTGTTCGTGGGCGCGGGACGCGTTCCGGGCGACGAACCGCTGTCGGTGCGTGTGCCGCGGAATTTGCGTATTCTGGCAGTGGCCGGTCCGGCTGAGAACGTCGGATTGCGCAAGGTGAGCGTTCACCGGTCGCTGGGCGATCCCGAGACTTGGGAGATTTTTGTCGCGACGAAGAACTACGGAAGGACACCGCACACCGTTCCGCTTCTGGTGCAGTTCGGCGGCGCGCCCGTCGGATCGAAGCGGCTCACGCTGGCCGCGGGTGGTGAAGAGACCGCAACATTTAAATATAGGACGCGGTCGGCCGGTTGGATCGAGGCGCGGATTTTGGCGCGCGATGCGTTCCCGGAAGACGATCGCGCGGTTCTGGAATTGCCGGCTCTGCAGACGCTGCCGGTGACAGTTTACTCCGATGAACCGGATCTGCTGCGGCCGGTGTTCACCGTGATTCCGGCGGTGAAAGTAAATTTTCTGCCCACTGCGAGGTTCAACCCCAACTCGGCCTCGGGCATTGTGATCCTGGATCGATTTGCTCCCGCGAGCGCGCCGCAAACCGATGCAGTATGGATCGCGCCGCCGGCCCGCTCTTCGCCCATTTCGGTTCGGAGTACGGGTAGCAAATTGAGGCTGGTCAGTTGGAGCTCCGACCATCCGCTTGGCACCGGGCTGCGCGCGAAGGATGTGGAACTCGAAAGCTCCGAAATATTCCGGCTCGATAAAGGCGATATCGGCATTGCGGAGACGGATAGCGGTCCGGTGATCGCCGCGCGCGAAGGGAAGTGGAAGACGGTGGTGATGGGATTCCATCCCATCAATTCGCCGTTGAAATACGAATTGGCGACGCCGCTGTTGTTCGCGAATATTCTGCATTGGATGGCGCCGGATATGTTTCGTTTGACGGAACTGACGGCGGGAACGGTGGGGACTGTGAACGTCGATTTGGAATCGGCGGCCGATCCCGCGACGATTCACGTAACGAACGAGAGCGGGCGTCCAGTGCCGTTCACGGTGGACGGCCGCAATCTGCGTTTCTTCACGGACACGCCCGGAATCGTACGCGTGACCTCCGGCGCGCGTGAAATGGTGTACTCGCTGACGCTGCCGCAGGCGGGCGATACGATTTGGAATCCGGCGAGCGCCCGGCATGGCATCCCGTCGAGTTTTCCATCGGAACCTGCATCGCGCGATTTGTGGCAATGGCTCGCTTTGCTGGGCGGCGCGGGGTTGTTTGCGGATTGGATGCTGTTCGGAAGACGGTGGCGCAGGGCAGCGGCGAGAGCGTCAGCGGGTGCTGCGTCGCGGACGAGTTGGAGGAAGGCGTCGTGAGATTTGAACATCCGATCTTTCTTCTTGCCGCGCTGGCTCCGTTGATCTGGATGTTTTTTGAGCTGCGGCGGGTCAACCGGAAAACTTCGCTGATCCTGAAGGGGCTTTCGTTCGCCGCAATTCTGGTGGCGATCGCGGAGCCAGTGCTGATCACTTCCGAAAACAAGATGGCCGTCGCTGTTCTTGTGGACACGTCGGCGAGCATCACGAACGACGATTTGGCGCGCGCGACGCAACTGGCCGAGGGGATCGAACATGCTCGCGGACGCAACTGGGTGCGCGTGGTCCCGTTCGCTCGTAACACTGGCGAATTGGTTTCGGATGGAAAATCCGGATTGCAACTGGTGCGCGCGACCGGCGAAGATGCGCAGGCGACGGACCTGGAGGCGGGAGTTCGTAGCGCACTGGCATCGCTTCCGGCCGGTCTGATTCCGCGGATCGTGCTGGTGTCGGACGGAAAGGAAAACGCGGGGAGTATTACTCGCGCGGCGTGGCAGGCGCGAAACCTGGGTGTTCCCATCGACACGTTCGCTTTGCGCGGACGGCCGGAGCCGAGCCTGCGAATCGAGTCGGTGAGTATGCCGACGCTGGCGTTCACAGGCGAACATTTTCCTATCAACCTGACGGTCATCTCGCCGCAGGCGACGAAGGGCGTCGTTGAGATTCGCGCGGAAGGAAAGCTGCTGGGTTCGAACCCAGTCGCGCTTGAACGAGGCTCGAACGAATTGCACGTGAATGCGAGCCTGGCGACTCCAGGCGCGCTCAACATTGCTTTATCGATCAAGGCTCCCGATGTGAATGGCGATGCGAACATCGCGCAGGCCGTGACGCTGCGGCGTCCGCGCGTGCTGTATCTTTCGCAGGATCCGCCAGGTTCGGAAGCGCATCTCTTGCAGGCTTTGAACGCGGCTCAATTCGATGTCGACCGGACTAACGATCCATCGCATGGCAAGCTGAGCGATTACCAAGTGGTGGTTCTTAATAATTGGGATCTCGAATCGCTACCTGCAGCGCGCAAGGGTGAGATCGAGGAATTCGAGAAGCAAGGCGGCGGGTTGCTGGTGATCGGCGGCGAGCACAACATTTACGACGATAAGAAAAAGACCGAGGACGCGCTGGATCGCGCGCTGCCGGCGAAACTCGCGCCCCCGCGTTCGCCGGAAGGCACCGCTGTTGTGTTGATCATCGATAAGTCGTCATCGATGGAAGGCAAGAAGATCGAGCTGGCGCGGCTGGCGGCGCTGGGCGTGGTGGATAATCTGCGGCCCATCGATCTGGTGGGAGTGCTGATCTTCGATAATTCGTTTCAGTGGGCCGTTCCGATTCGGCGGGCCGAAGACAAGACGTTGATCAAACGTTTGATCTCGGGGATCACGCCGGATGGCGGAACGCAGATCGCTCCGGCGTTGAGCGAGGCGTATCACAAGGTGCAGCCGGCCAAGGCGACGTTCAAACATATTGTGCTGTTGACGGATGGAATTTCGGAAGAAGGCGACAGCCTGGAACTTTCGAAAGACGCCGAGCAGCAGCATGTGACCATTTCGACGGTTGGTTTGGGGCAGGACGTGAATCGCGCGTATCTGGAAAAGATCGCGGGGCTGGCGGGCGGCAAGTCTTATTTCCTGAACGATCCCGCGGGGCTCGAGCAGATTCTATTGCGCGACGTGATGGAGCATACGGGGTCCACGGCGGTGGAGAAGACCCTGAAGCCAGTGGTGGAGAAGCGGACCGAAATTCTGGAAGGCGTCGGGATTGAAAACGCGCCGGCGTTGAAGGGCTATGTGCGATTCATCGCGAAGCCGACGGCGGATACGATTTTGAAGATCGATCAGAAAGAGCCGCTGTTAGTGCGATGGCAATATGGTTTGGGGCGGTCGGTGGTGTTCGCGTCGGATGCGAAGAGCCGCTGGGCGGCCGATTGGGTGACGTGGAACGGGTTCGACAAATTTTGGACGAATATGTTTCGGGATCTGCTGCCACATTCGCAAGCGGCCGAGGCGAAGGCGGAGTACGATAGCGCGAGCGGCGACCTGATTGTGAATTACCGGTTGGGGCGCGATGTGGACGATCCGGACAAGCCGCCCAGTATTTATGTGGTGGGCCCGGCGGGTTTCGAAGAGCCGGTTCCGATTACGAAGATCGCGGATGGCGCTTATCGCGGGCGCGTGTCAGTGGGCCAGCGGCAGGGTCTGTTTCGGGTGCGTCCTTTGAATGAGACGCGCGCGTTTCCAGAGGTGGGATTGTATCGGCAGGAGCAGGAATTGACCGATTTCGGGTCGAATGAGTTTTTGTTGCAGCAGATTGCGGGTTATACGGGTGGTCGATTTAATCCGGGGCCGAAACAAGTGTTCGATCCGGGTGACCGGGCGATTGCGTCGACGCTGCGATTTTGGCCGGGGCTGTTGTTCTTGGCGATTGCTTTGAATCTGGCGGAGTTGCTGGTGCGGAAGTTGCGGCCGGCGTAAGAGTGGGTACACCGAGTTAAGCTGTTGATGTTTCGTGGGTTGCTGATTCCAGAGCGGCCTTGCGGAGGCTGGAACCGGGTATCTGCCTCCGCACTCCGTTTCGCATTTGATATTTCGGCTTAGAAAGAGCTGTGATGCCTGGGCCTCCGAACACCTGTCGGCGAGGGCGGCTGGCTTCGATTTGAATATATACTGTTGGGCCGAACATTCTTGCTCGGCGTGTGAGAGGCTGGCTTCGGTAAATCTTGCTTTTGCTTGGAGATAGGGCGAAAATTAAAATTAAACAATCGTGGTGAACGCGTTTGGAAATCCTGTTAACTTCAGATATTTCAGCCATTCTTTGAGCTAGGTGAATTCTGCCCAGTGGACGCTGATGTTGTAGCGGGCGAATTATCGCCTCCCTGAATTTCATAAAGCTGAATACGTTCTCGGCAAGCTCTACGTCAAAGCCGGTCACGATCTCCTCGTCACAGGGCATGTTCAAGTTGTATTGTCGTTCCTTGTACTGAAGATCGGAAGAAAGCGCCGTCTTCCTCTTTTCGAGCAGATCAATTTCCATTTCGAGATGCTGAGTTGAGGTTCATGCTCGGACCCTGCTTTATAATTATTGGGCGACGCCGCGGAGCGGTCTCCAAGACTACGCGATCGCCCTCTCTGAGACCGACTGGTTCCGAATATTGTCGATCGATTTTGGACATATGCCCCGAACAAGGTTGTTGTCCGCAAAGCGAGACTAAGGCGTCGTCCTTCCGTGCGTATTTCGGGTCTTAGGAACAGCGACCTGGGCCACCGAGCAAGTTTGCGCGGGTGTGATATCGCAAGAAATTAAAATAGCTAATCTTGGCGACTGCTGTTCGGCAGCGGTTGGTCGTATTCTTGAGGAAGAGGTTCGAACATGGCGCTCAGAAATGAGATTGTCGCCCGAATCGATAAACTGCCGCCAGAGATGCAGGAGCAGGTGCTTCGGTTCATTACTTCTTTGACGCTGTCGACTGCTAAGGGCGAGAGCGGGGCAATGCTGCGCTCGTTTTCGGGTTCCCTGGACGTGGTCTCGGCACGGGAAATGATCCAAGCGGTGGAAATAGAGTGCGAGCGCGTGGATGCCTGCGAGTGGCAGGTTTCTGCTCGACACGAATATCGTGATCGCTCTCCTCGAAGGCGATGAAGCGGTTTTGTCGAACCTCGACCGGGTGCCTGAAGTCTTCATTCCGGCCATCGTATTAGGCGAGTTGTTCTTTGGAGCCGCGAACTCCGGCCGACCTTCATACTCATGAACTCGGTCTGGTTACGCGGGACCGGCACTTTCGCGAGGTCGATGATTTGGCATGGGTGGAGTGGTAACGCGAGTTTCGTTAGAGGAGGCTCGGGAACGCTAAGCGGCGTCGCGGACCTCCACCGTCAACTGCTTGCCCAAAACTGCCAAGGCGGCCTGGATTCTCTCGGCTTTCGTAGCATGCTGAGGGTCGAGCATGCGGCGGACGACTCGTTCGTGTACACCGAGGCGACGCGCCAACTCCGAGTTGTTGACCTGTTGGCCGCGCATCGCAAGGTAGAGCGCCAATTTCGGCGCGAGCCAGAGGGGCACCGGGACAATTCGATGGCGACGCTTGGGCGCTGACGGCACCGGGATTTCTTCGCGGCGGGAAAGGCGGATTGAAAGATCCGATCCGAGAGCATCCATGGCCTCTTGAAACGCCTCGCGTTCGTCCTTGCCATCCGTTGCGACTCGGGGAAGATCGGCGAATTGGACTAGTATGCGGCCGTCTGTTCCGGATGTAAACTTCGCGGGATAAGCAAATGCAAACATGAGACTCCTTTATAACTCACGCGGATCGATCTTGAGATCACGGCACATTTTGATTGTGAGGCCGCGGCCTATCTCTTTCTTTCGATCCTTGAGGGTGGTAAATTATTCACCGAAATACAGACGGCCATGGCTTCCCTTGCCCTTGTCGGGCAGGAATACGCAAGCGATATTCTTTCGGCGGGCGAGCCTCCGGACGCGGTGCTCGAATTCCGCACCCTTCACAATGCTATAGTCGGACATTTCTGTCCGAGAGTCAAGAGCGGGTTAGTAAATGTGAGCATCGATGTGATTGGAGGCGGTAGCCGCAGCTTCATCGTTGTAGAGTATCCGTATGAGAGCGTTGTTAGCGGCCATAACGTTCCTCGCGATGTTTTCAGGATGCGCCTCGCGGCGGATTTCGATGTATCGCTACGTCGCAACTGCCGATACGCGCATCTTGATTCCGCCGGGTGCTAAAGATGCCCGTGTGACGACGCGGACTCTCCAGTTTCCCGCGGGCACGACGGCGGACCTTACATGTGCCGCTTCGGACGAAGGGATTCGTGTGGCGTTGCGCGCGCGGAGCATACGCGTGACAGCGCAACGGGAGCAACTGCTGAAACTTCCACCGGGTGGGCTCGCTGTCTGGGCTGCATCGTATGAAAAACGGGGTTGCGTCGCGACGGGTGCAGGTCTGCAACTCGCGACTCGAATTGCAGAAACTCTTCCGCTCGATCCGAAAGTGTTCGACTCGCTCTTGCACCCCGGCCCGCTTCAAGGCGGCTACGTCGATCTCGCCGCCGGGAGCAGGCTCAAGGTTGTCAGCCCGATCCTGCGCGATCCCGCACAAAGAGACAATTTCGTCGTCGAGAGCCCCACCGGCAGCGGCGATCGTTCTCTAGCGGTGGTTGTGAAACCCACTTCCAATTTTCTCGGCTATGAGACGGTCTGGTACAAAATGGAACCTCGGCCCGGCGGCAGCGGCGAGCGCTTCACGTTTATGTCCGGTGAATCGCGGACCGGCGATCAAGTAAACACGGAAGCCCGGCCGCGTATCGATTATCTTGTATTTGCGCCCGACGCCGCCTACTTCCGCCTTTTCTTTCTGACACGAATTTCGAAAGCGGACCATGACATTGCGATCCTTGGCGCGCCCACTCCAGCGGCGCTCGACGAGATGACCTCCCGTCTTCAAGAGAATCCCCAGGATTGCTCAAGGTGCGTCATGATCCCGCAAGACGTTGCGGTGGTCCCGCACTTCGCGGTGACCGTGAACGGCAAGGAAGTCGCGGTTCCAATCGGGGCTCCCGCAGCGACGGCCATAAGCGCCAGTGGCGAACAGAATCCCGATCGCGCGATTGCCACGTTGCAACTTCGCCGGCCTTACGCGAATACACTGGCGCCAGTAACGTTCGACCGAACCAAGCACGATATCCTGCGGCTGCCATTGCGCGGCGGCGAAGACCTGCGGTTTTGAGGCACTCGCGCAAAATGGGGCACCGGCTTCATCGCGATTTCCTACTTCAAATCGCCGGATTCAAATGCTTGCCTCGCGCCGTGGCGGATGTGAAGAACATCGACTTTTTTCCGCTTCTCGAAAATCTGGTAGATCACACGATAGACGTGAGGCTTCCTGCCAAAGAGCAGATGTCTTAGACGCGCGTCTTCCGGCGTGACGGGGCAACGGGTGGGCATTTCCTCCAGATTGAAGATCGCCCGCTGCAGTTCTGTGAACCATCGTAACGCCGCGTCTGACTGGTCGGCGTCGATGGCGGCGTAGATGCTCTCACGGCCGCGCTCGGCTCGCGGCATCATATTAACCGGGTATGCCATGTTGCGCCCTGAACTCTGCAAAGGATTCACGGGCGGGTCTTCCCTTTCCTGTGCGTGCCTCTTCGAGGCCCTGGCGAATGCCTTCGTTCGCATCGGCGCGGGCTGCGATGTCGAGGAGCCGCTGGTAGGCTTCGGCGTCCTGGACGATGGCTGCAGCCTTACCTTTGACCGTCAACACCACTGGCCGCTTGCTTTTTCTTAGCTGCTTCATGAAATCGCCGGAGCGGCGGCGGAAAGTAGTGAGCGACTGGATGTCCTTGGTGATGTCGAGCATGGTAGACCTTTTTGAAAGTAGCACCTTTTTGGGTGTTACTATGCGCCGCCTGCCGGCAAAGAAGAAAGGGCCAGCCGCAGGCTCGCGGCCTTTGCGCTTCCGATTTACGTCATACTTATATTTTCGAAATGTCTACCACCCGCCGCCAACTTCTCACTGGATCTTTGGGCAGCCTCGCATTTCTCGCTGCCGGTTTTGGACAGCGCAACGCCAGCGCCGCGGCCAGGAAGCCGCGCAAACTTTCGGACTTCGATCCGCAGGTGCGCCAATTGCTCGCGCAGTTGTCGCTCGATCAAAAAATCGGGCAGATGACGCAGCCCGATCAAACGTTTCTTCAATCGCTCGACGACATCGAGAAGTATCATCTCGGGTCGCTCTTAAGCGGAGGCGACTCCGATCCCAAGTCCGGGAACGATCTGAATTCGTGGACCGATCTCTACGATGGGTATCAGTCGCGCGCGCTCAAGATGACGCCGCGCATTCCACTGCTTTATGGCATCGACGCCGTGCACGGGAATAACAACGTAATCGGCGCGACGCTGTTCCCGCATAACATCGGCCTGGGATGCACCCGCAACGCTGCCCTCATCGAGCGCGCCGCGCGCATCACGGCCGAAGAAGTGCGCGCAACGGGAATTAATTGGGGCTTTGCTCCCTGCGTGGCCGTGCCGCAGGATATCCGCTGGGGACGCATCTACGAAGGCTTCAGCGAATCGCCCGATCTCGTTAAGACGTTGGGCGCGGCCGCGCTGCGCGGTCTTCAATATGAGGGACTGGACAATCCGCTTTCCGTCCTGGGATGTCCCAAACACTTCATCGGAGACGGAGGAACCACCTTCGGAACCGGCCTGCCGAGGATGGGGAAAACGCGCTATGGGCTGGATCAGGGCGACACACAAGTGGACGAGGCGACGCTGCGCAAAATCCACCTGCCCGGTTACATCACGACGCTGCAGGCGGGCGCGGCTTCCATCATGCCTTCCTACAGCAGTTGGAATGGTGTGAAGTGCTCCGCAAGCCACCGGCTTCTGACGGAAATCCTCAAGACCGAACTGGGCTTCGACGGATTTCTCATTTCCGATTACGCGGCGCTCCAGGAACTGCCAGGCGAATACAAGCAACAGATCGCGACGTCCATAAACGCTGGAATGGACATGGTGATGATCCCGGAACATTATCCCGAATTCTTCAATCTATTACGCGAATTGGTGAACGAGGGCACGGTGCCGCAATCGCGCATCGACGATGCCGTGACGCGTATTCTGCGCGTGAAGTTCGCGATGGGGTTGATGGACCCGAAACGCTCTCAACTGGCCGACCGCGGCCTTCACAAGAGCTTTGGATCGGCCGAGCATCGCGCCGTAGCGCGGCAGTGCGTAAGCGAATCGCTGGTGGTGGTGAAGAACGACAATAATGTGTTGCCGTTGAAACCGGCAGCGCGCATTCACGTAGCCGGGAAGAGTGCGGACAATATCGGAAACCAGTGTGGTGGATGCGACCGGACGGACCTGCATCTCTCGAAGGCAGACGTTGCCGTTGTCGATCAATTGAAAAGCGCCGGTCTCCCGGTGGTCGTGATCCTGATTTCGGGACGTCCCATGATTATCGACGACATTCTTTCGAAAGCGGACGCCGTGGTAGCGGCATGGCTCCCCGGAGCGGAAGGCGATGGAGTTACCGATGTTCTCTTCGGTTCGCACAAACCGATGGGCAAGCTATCGTTCACCTGGCCCGCTGCTTCGTCGACAAGCATGCACATCGGAGATCCCGGCTATCATGCGCTGTATCCATACGGGCACGGCTTGAGCTGGTAACGTAGGGCCTGCTACGGCACCTTGACAACTCGTGGTATTGTATACCAAGCTAGTTATGTATAGCTAGTTAGGTAACAATGCCCAAGCAAAAAAACGACATCCTGCAAGGGACCCTCGCGCTCCTCGTCCTAAAGACCCTGGCTCGCGGAAAACGCATGCATGGTTACGCCATCACATGCGATATCCAACAAGTGTCATCGGAATTGCTGCGCGTCGAAGAAGGTTCATTGTACCCGGCGCTGCATCGCATGGAGCAGGATGGCTGGGTGCGTGCGGAGTGGGGCACAACGGAGAAGAATCGTCAGGCGCGATTTTATGCGCTTACCGCTGAAGGCAAGCGTCAGCTTGCGCGCGAAGAAGAAAGCTGGGCGCGCCTTACCAAAGGCGTTCAAAAGGTTCTGGGATATGAGCTGGCATAAACGTTTACGAAATCTGTGGCGGCACGATCGCGTTTCCGAAGAGATCGATCGCGAGATGTCGTTCCATATGAGAGAGCGCATCGACGATCTTATGGCCTTGGGCTGGAGTGAGCAGGAAGCAATCTCGCATGCCAAACGCCAGTTCGGCAACTACGTTGCGCAGAAAGAAAAGACGCGCGAAATCGATATCCTCGGCTGGCTTGAATCGGTGGGACAGGATGTTCGCTACGCACTGCGAATAATGCGCGCGAGTCCGGGGTTTTCCGCTGTTGCGATTCTCTCGCTTGCTCTCGGCATCGGCGCCAATACCGCGATCTTCAGCCTTATCGACGCGGTGCTGCTGCGGTATCTGCCGGTGAATCATCCCGAGCAATTGCTGCAGCTGCGGATCGCCGGGTGGGGCGGCACGAGCACCAATCCGCTCTGGGAACAACTTCGCGGCCGCCAGGATGTGTTCTCCGGCTTCTTCGCCTACGGCACGGAGCGTTTCAATCTGTCGCCAGGCGGCGAGGCGCGCTTTGCCAACGGCGATTGGGTCAGCGGCGATTACTTCGACGCCCTCGGCGTACGTCCCTTCATCGGACGTACGTTGGCGCTCCAGGATGACAAGCGTGGTTGTCCGGCTAGCGCGGTTCTGTCCTACGATTTCTGGCAACGCGAGTACGGAGGGAGCACCGCCGCGCTTGGCAGGAGCATCTCACTCGAAGGTCACCCCTTCGAAATTGTAGGCGTCTCGCAACCTGGATTTTCGGGTGTTGAAGTGGGCCGGTCCACGGGCCTGTTTGTTCCCATCTGCAGCGAACCTATCATCCGAGGAGAAGAAAGCAGTCTGAACCATCGCTCCTCCTGGTGGCTGCTTGTCATCGGCAGGCCGAAGCCCGGAGTTACCCCGCAACAGGCGCGGGCACGGCTCAACACGTTGGCGCCGTCCATCTTCCGAGCCACCCTGCCGCCGAATTGGCGCGCCGACATGCAGAAGTCGTATCTGAAGAGAAAGTTCGACCTCGTCCCTGCGGCCAACGGTTTATCCGGTTTGCGATTCCAGTATCACGCTGCTCTATTTGCGCTGATGGTTGTAGTCGGCATCGTGCTCCTGATCGCCTGTGCCAACGTTGCGAATCTATTGTTGGCGCGCGCCACGGTGCGCCAGCGCGAGATCGCGGTCAGACTTGCGCTGGGCGCGGGCAGATGGCGTCTGATACGCCAACTGCTGACGGAGAGTCTGCTGCTCTCTGCCGCCGGCGCTCTTCTCGGCGTCCTGTTTGCACAATGGTCCAGCCGGCTGTTGGTGAGTTTGTTGTCGAGTAGAAGCGTGCCGGTGTTCCTCGATCTGGCGATGGATGGACGAATCCTGTCGTTCACCGTGGGAATCGCGATCGCCACCGCGCTGCTCTTCGGCGTCGCACCCGCCCTGCGTTCGACGCGCGTCCAACCGCACTCGGCCATGAAAGCGAACTCTCGTGGAACCATCGAAGGACATTCCCGCTTCAACCTCGGAAAAGCTCTGGTGGCCGGACAACTGGCGCTGTCGCTGGTTCTGCTCGTAGCCGCCGGACTGCTGCTCGGATCTTTTCTGAAGCTCACGAATCTCGATCCGGGTTTTCGGCAGGAGCGTGTTCTGTTAATGAATGTGGGGCTTCGCAACGGCCACTACACCCCGGAGCAGCGCGCCATTCTATACGATGAAATCCTTCGTAAAATGCGCTCTACGCCGGGCGTGTCTGCGGCCAGCTCATCCGCGCTCACTCCCATATCGTTCAGTCAATGGGACCAGTACGTTGTCGTGGATGGCTACGCGGCCAAGTCGCTCGACGACACCGACGTATATTTCAATAGTGTGAGCGGCCGGTTCTTCGAGACGCTCGGAACTCCGCTGCTTGCCGGACGCGATTTCAACGATCATGACCGCGCAGGTTCGGAACTGGCCGCGATCGTAAACGTAGCTATGGCTTCAAAGTTTTTCGGCAAGAGCAGTCCACTTGGCAAACACATTCGCTTGCAGGAAGGAAACACCACCGGACCGCCTATCGTAGTGGTCGGCGTGGCCGGCGATGCTAAATATGTTTCGTTGCGCGACGACGTTCCTCCCACGGCGTATCTCGCGGCAAGTCAAACCCCGATTAACCGTCTCGGTCTGTCTCAGGATTTTGAGATCCGCTCGGCATCGAGCCCTGCGGATGTGATCCCCAGTCTTAAATCCGCGGTGCAGCAGGTGAATCGCGGCATAACCGTCCAGTTCACCCCCTTGGCGGAACAGGTAGCGCAGTCCTTGTCTCCCGAGCGCCTTCTAGCTCTGCTAAGCACCTTTTTCGGAGCGCTCGCCCTCCTGCTTGCGACCATCGGCCTGTATGGAGTGATGTCGTACAACGTGGCGCGGCGGCGCGGCGAGATCGGTATTCGCATGGCTCTGGGCGCGGGGCGATCGAAAGTCGTGCGCATGGTTCTTGGCGAGAGCGTGCTAATGGTCGCCATTGGATTGGGTATAGGCGCTGGGGTTGCGCTGGCCGCAACTCGCCTCATAAGGTCGTTTCTTTTCGATATGAAGCCAACCGATCCCGCCACGCTGGCCGGTGCGTTCGTAATCCTGGCACTGGGTGGAGTTTTCGCTGGGTATCTCCCGGCGCGCCGTGCAGCCCGAATGGATCCCATGGTTGCCCTGCGCGAGGAATGATCCTTCAAATATCGCGGCGCGAGAAAACGATATAGGCGGCGATCGATCCGACAACCCAAATTGCTCCCAGCACGATAATGTTCTTCGAAGGCAGCGGATTGCCCATCACCAACTCGAACGGATTGTAATAACGAAACGGCGATAACCACGCGATCTTTTCCGCGGGCTCCCACAGCCGCCCGACATAATCCAGCAAGAACGCCGCCAGCGCCAAAAATCCCACAATCGCGCCCGCCACCCCGCGCCGTCTCGATGCCGTCCCTACGGCCATTCCAACGCCGCTCCATGCCAGCATCAACATTCCGAGATTACCCGCCAGTGCCAGGACCTGATGGAAGGGGGGCCACTCGGCCTTTGGCGGCGCCAGGAAGTGAAGTCCCATCCCGGTGCCCGCCATCATGAGAGTGAGCATCGCGGCCGCCGCCAGAATGCAAACCACCACCGTTCGTGTGATCACCCAGTGGCGTGCCAGCGGCCTCGCCAGGATTAAATCGATGAATCCGATCTCCATTTCGGCGGTGGGAATCGTTGCCAGTGCGATCGCCATCCCCACCAACGCGCCGATCACCGCCACGTCAAAATAGCCCAGACACACGATGCCTGCGAACGACATGATGCCGGCCATTGCGGGTCCCATCAATTCTCGTGCGAACGGAGGCAGCACCGCGCTCAACTGCTCGAATCCTCCGGACGTCTGTATGGATCGCGCCACCAGGATCAGAACCACTTGAAATGCGGCCAGAAGGAGTCCGGTGGCCACCACCATGTTGCGAACCCGCTTGATGGAATGGCCGAGCAACCACAGCGGCGCTCTCATGGTTTCGCCTCGCGATAATATCCCAGGATCGCGTCTTCCAGGCGTGGCTCATCGATCTCGAGGTCGCGCACGGGAAGAGGAGAAAGAATCTTGAGCAGCGGTCCCATCTCTCCGTGTACGCGTAGCGTCCAGACACGCGGCTCGTTAAGAACCATCTCGTTGGACGGCGGCAAATCCGGCACGAGTGCGACATCCTCCGCAAAGCTGACGCGCACCCGCCGAGGCGCGAGCTGGCGTATTTCTCCCACCCTGGTCAGCAGCGCCAGTTCGCCCTTCCTCAAAACTGCGACGCGGCCGCACACTCGCTCCACTTCCGTGAGCACGTGCGACGACATGAAAATGGTCCGGCCGCGTTGTTTGACATCGTCCAGCAAATCATAAAAGGACTCCTGCATAAGCGGGTCGAGTCCTTCGGTCGGCTCATCGAGAATCAGCAGACGCGGATCGCTCTGGAATGCCTGAATGATCCCGAGCTTGCGTTTCATGCCCGTGCTGTATTCGCGCAGCTTGCGGCGCAGGTCGGAGTCCGGCATTTTCAGGCGCTCCTGAAGCTCTCGCCGCACTCCGCGATCGATTTTGCGTCCCTGCAAACCCGCCAGAAAATCGAGCGCTTCATGACCGGTGAGATTGGAATAGATGCCCATCTCACCGGGCAAATACCCGATTGCGGACCGCGCCCGCAATCCGTCACGCTGGCAATCGTGTCCGAAGATATGCGCCGTGCCGCCGCCCGGCCGTAACAGGTCGAGCAAGATGCGAATCGTTGTGGTCTTGCCCGCGCCGTTCAGGCCGAGGAAGCCGAAGATCTCGCCTTGAGCGACATTGAGGCTGAGGTCCTTCACCGCGGTGAGTTTTCCGTAACGCTTGGTGACACCGCGAATTGAGATGGCGGACAGAGCCGCGTCCTCGGATGCCACTCTTGCATTTTACGGTACGCGCGAGCGTTTCCTGCCAACCATCCGAAGCCTTCGTTCGTCTGTGTCATAGGATGCGAATCGAGACCTTCGTACAGGACCTGCGCTACGGCGCGCGGCAGCTTCGCCTCAACCCGGGATTTACAACCGTTGCAGTGCTGTCGCTCGCCCTCGGCATCGGCGCCAATACCGCCATTTTCGAGCTTGTCGATGCGGTGCGGCTGCGCAGTTTGCCGGTGCGCAATCCGCAGGAGCTGGCGTACGTCGATTATCAGAAAGGCGCTACGCGCAACGGCTGGTTCTCCACTCGTAGCGCCAAACTCACGTACAAGAACTGGGAACTGATTCGCACTCAACAACAGGCCTTTTCGGATACCTTCGCCTGGAGCGCGTCCCGCTTTAACTTGGCCGACAGAGGCGAGGCTCGCTACGCCGAAGGTCTTTATGTCAGCGGCGACTTCTTCCGAGGCCTCGGCGTCACTCCGATTCTCGGCCACGTTTTGACATCCGAAGACGACAAGCCGGGTTGTGGCTCTCCCGGCGCGGTCATCGGTTACGCTTTCTGGCAGCGCCAGTTCGGAGGCGATCCTAATGTGCTCGGCCGGTCCGTAATGCTCGATGGCCACGCGTTCCCGGTCGTCGGCGTCACACCTGCCTCGTTTTTCGGAGTGGACGTCGGCTATCAATACGATGTCGCCATTCCTTTATGCGCGGGCGCGCTGATGGCCGACGATGGGAAGGGCCGCGCGCCGAGTCTAACGGCGTGGTGGCTATCGGCGATGGGACGCCTGAAGCCAGGCTGGACTATACAGCGCGCATCCGCGCAGTTGCGAGCGCTTTCTCCCGGCATCATGCAGGCATCGTTGCCACCCACTTACCAACCCGATGAGGCCAAGAAATATCTCGCGAACAAATTGGAAGTGACCTCCGGCGCGACCGGAGTTTCAGGACTGCGCCGCCAATATGAGAATCCGCTGTGGCTGCTGCTGGCAACCGCGGGACTTGTGCTGCTGATCGCCTGCGCCAACCTCGCGAATCTCCTGTTGGCGCGCGCCAGCGTTCGTGAGCGCGAGATCGCCGTGCGACAGGCGATTGGCGCGGCCCGTAGCCGGTTGATCGCCCAACTTCTGGCGGAAAGCCTGCTGTTGGCCGTCCTGGGCGCGGCGCTCGGCGCGGCCTTGGCGCAAATCCTCAGCCGCAGCCTGATCGCATTCCTGAGCACTTCGGGCAACGATCTTTTCGTCGATCTCAGCCCCGACATCCGCGTCTTCGGTTTCACCGCCACGCTTGCCATCGCCACCTGTCTTCTATTCGGACTGCTCCCCGCCTTACGCGCCACGCGCATTGCGCCCGCCTCTGTGATGCGTGCGAGCGGCCGCGGCCTGAGCGCCGGACGTGAGCGCTTCAGTTGGCGGCGCGCCCTCGTTGTTTCTCAAGTGGCGCTGTCTCTCGTCCTCCTGGTGGGAGCGCTGCTGTTCGTGCGCAGCTTGAGCAACGCGCTCGCCGTCGACCCCGGTTTTCGCGCCGAAGGAATCATCGCCGTAGATATGGATTTCAGCCGCGCCCATTACAGCAAGGCGCGCCGGCCGGTTGTGTTCCAGGAAATGTCGCAGCGTCTCAGCGCCGGCCGTGGCATTCTCTCGGCCGCGCGAACGGGATTCACGCCCATCAGCGGCTCTGGTTGGAACGAGATGGCGAGGCCGGATTCATCCGGAGGCGAGGCCAAGTTAATCAATATCGACATGATCAGTTCCGGATATTTCAGGACTATGGGCACCGCGCTTCTGGCCGGCCGCGATTTCGATCAGCGCGACACGCTCGGCTCGCCTAAAGTTGCAATCGTCAACGAAGTTTTCTCAAAGCAACTTTTTGGCGGCGCTAATCCCGTCGGACGATCGTTTCGCATTCAAGCGGAGGCCGGCAAACCGGATGACGTCTATCAGGTGGTCGGCTTCGTCAGGAACACCAAGTACTACGATCTGAAAGAAGATTTTCCGCCCATCGCGTTCCGCCCCATCGAGCAGGACGACGATCCAGGCACCGATGCTACTTATGTCCTGCGCACTTCCGGACCTTCCGGCGATATTATGGCGGGAATCAAAAGCGCGGCTGCCGAAGTTTTTCCAGGCACTGGCCTGCATTTTACCGTCCTGACCGCGCAGCTCAAAGAATCCCTCATGCGGGATCGGCTGATGGCCACTTTATCCGGAGCCTTCGGGCTGCTTGCCGCTCTCCTCGCGACGCTCGGCCTTTATGGCGTGATTGCCTTCATGGTCGCGCGCCGCAGAAACGAGATCGGTGTGCGCATGGCCTTGGGCGCGGACCGCGGCAGCGTGGTGCGCTTGATATTGCGCGAAGCCGGCCTGCTGCTAGCCGCAGGAATCGTTGTTGGGACGGTCCTGGCGCTGTGGGCCGGCCGCGCCGCGAGCTCCCTCTTATTCGGTTTGAAGCCCTACGATCCGTCAACAATCGCGGGAGCCGTCGCCCTGCTCGCTATCGTCGCGTTGCTGGCGAGCTATGCGCCCGCGCGCCGCGCCGCGAGGCTCGATCCCATGGACGCTTTGCGCGAAGAATAACATCGGGACCTCGACACTTCGGGCCCTCCCTGGTCTTCCCACAGCATTCTCACAGCAGTGCCGCGTAGCGCCATGCAACGGCAGCAGATCTTCCTGTGCAAACCGCTGCATCTTCTGGAGTAAACTTCTTATGCTCAACGATCTTTGCAGCCGACAATAGAGTGCTAAGTGTCTCAATGGACGGTATACTGGTTTAAAACATAAAGGGTGTACTTTGTTTGTGCGAGAAACATGAAGGACGGCCGATGAGAGAGGTATGGGAACGCTGATCGCGGCAGACTTGTTCTCCGGCGCTGGGGGCCTCTCCATCGGCTTTCAGCAAGCTGGCTTTAAAATAGCGTTCGCCAACGACCGGAGCCAGGAATACGGCAACACGTATCAGGCGAATCATCCGGGCACGCACTTCTTCCCAGGCAGCATAGAACACCTCACCGCCAAAGAAATTTTTCGTGCGGCCGGCGTTTCCAAGAACGACGTCGATGTGCTCATCGGCGGTCCGCCTTGTCAGGGATTCTCCATCAACACGCCGCGGCGCAGCACGGAAGACAGCCGCAATCATCTGTTCGCGCACTACGGCCGGCTGGTACTCGAAGGGCTGCGGCCAAAAGTCATTCTCATGGAAAACGTGCCGGGGCTGCTCTCACTGGATCACGGACGTTTTATCCGGGCAATCTACGAGTTGTTTACGGAGGCGGGGTATCGTACGGCGCACATGATCTTGTGCGCGGCCCACTATGGCGTGCCGCAGGAGAGATGGCGGCTCATCCTGATTGCCACTACCCTGCCAAGCGAGATCACTTTCCCTGAGCCGACCCATTTCGCGCCCGTCCGGCCCAACTTTACGGGTGCTAGAAACCTGACATGGCTGCCACTTATAACCAACGGATCGCGGCCCCCGAGCTTGTTCGATAGTCTGCTTGCGAAACACACTACAGTAAAAGACGCACTCAGCGATCTTCCCCAACTTGAAGTCGAGGGAGGGAGCGAGGAGATGGGATACAGCAGAGCGCCGCGCACGGCTTATCAACGCGAACTGCGCGCCAATACTAGTGCCTTGTACAACCATGTCGCTGGCAAGCTCTCGCCGCAAAATATTGAACGCTTGAAGCACGTGCCTCCAGGGGGGAGCTGGCGAGACATTCCGCACGACCTGCTGCCGGCGGGCATGAAGCGCGCCAGGCGGAGCGACCACACGCGCCGCTATGGCCGCCTCGATCCCGAAGGTTTGAGCGGGACGGTGCTCACTAAATGCGACCCTCATTGGGGGACTTTCTTTCACTACAGCCAGGACCGTACGCTCACGGTGCGGGAGGCCGCGCGTCTCCAGTCGTTTCCGGACGAATACCGATTTCACGGGAGCAGGGTGTCGCAATACGAACAAGTCGGGAACGCGGTTCCACCGCTCCTTGCAAGAGCTGTCGCACTCCACTTGCGCAAAACACTTTTCGACCGCCAGGCATTAAAATAGTACGGTCGTGGACCGCATCACAGCCGCGCAGCGCAGCGAGAACATGCGCAGCATCAAGAGCAAAGACTCGACGCCGGAACTTCTCGTTCGGCGCCTCGTGCACGGCCTGGGGTATCGTTACCGGCTGCACCGTCATGAGCTCCCCGGCCGGCCCGATCTCGTCTTCTTAGGGCGCAAGAAGATCATCTTTGTCCATGGGTGCTTCTGGCACGCTCACGGCTGCAAGGCCGCGCATCAACCCCGGTCGCGGCAGAACTATTGGACGCCCAAGCTCCGGCGAAACGCCGAACGCGACAAAGACCATCAGCAGCGCCTTAGAGCCCTGGGCTGGCGTGTACTCGTCTTGTGGGAATGCGAGCTCTTCAAAGCCGCCCCGCTCGCTAAACGGGTCCAGCGCTTCCTCGATTCAGATTAGATCCACGGTGGCCGGGTGCAATGGAATCTTAGCCCTGGGTACCCGCCTGTTAGTCCCTCGACGGCGCGCTCGAAGGTCGCCAGGAGCACGAAGTCCGGTTCGAGAACGGCGCTTTCCCCTTCTCACCCCACCGGCGCAAGATGGGAACCTTAATTTGTAATTGCGGCATTAATCGTTTTGGTCCGCTGCTCCGGTAATCGGGGCGGCGATGGCGCGCAGGAAAGGGTAGGCTATCGCCTTCATGATCGCGCAACATCTGGAACTCAGCACCCATGCTAGTTCGGAAAAATACACAGCCTGGATTTCGAGAGCACACCAGCGCATCGGATCCGCGGCTGGATGCACCAGCACGTGATCGATTCTTCCTACATCATCGCCTTCACCAGCCCCTTCATCCACGCGCTCGCTCTCCAAGAATCCGACTTCACCGACAACGCGCGGCTCCGCCGATCCAAGCAGTTCTTCGCCAATCCACCGGAGGATACGGTTACCTTCCAAAAAGCGGTTGGGACATGTCGCACGTAAGATTCCCAGTTCTCCCGGCGCGACCGTTACATTCGCGGTTTCCGCGGCCCGATGGTACAGGCGCAACGAGCAGACGCCTCCGGTTTTTCTGCAAGCCGAGCTGTCGACCGACGCGGATCGAAACGGACAAGGCTGAGGTAGACGCGTTTTCTTGTCGAGCGCTTGGATCCCGGCATACGACCGGCGTTGCGCCGGCGTCAGTTGTGCGAACAGATGCCCGTACCATTCGCCTATGCCGTAACGGAACTGGTCTTTAGCCGCCTTCTCCGATGCCACCTTCTTCCTTGCCAATGCATGATCATAATCCATTTGAGATCCAGCAATGGATCGGCTTGCCCAAGGAAAGCCTCGCCCGCGGCCTGAAACCATCCCGTCAGGAAATTGTTTTATGATAGCTTTACCGTCCCGATGAGGTTGGCTTGCCGCAACATATTTCTTCCGACGAAATTGAATTGTACGCCCTTCGCCGCGTGCCCGTCGACCGGCGTCGCCGTATTATCCAGCACCTGAGATCCTGCGCGATCTGCCGGGCGAACGTAAAGAAAGAGCGCTCGCTCCGCAATACGTTGATCGAGGCATTTCGCTATTTGCCAGACACCGAAGGCGCTCGCATCCGGTCGCGATCGGCCGGCTGGCAGGTTACCAGGACGGTTCAACAAGCTTCGACGGAGCGGCGCACTTTTTCCACCGCGGCAGCGGGGAACGACGCGCAACCGTACACAGCTTCAGCCGTTGTTTGCGACAGCGGCCGCGACTTTTCCGAGGTGCCGGTCGCCATCAACGCTCGAACATTGTTGCTACGCTCGGAACTTAGCCGATTGGGGCTGCGTATTACCGTCCGCACTCACTCCAGGAACCTCGTGACTATCGGCTAGGAGATGTTAGTTAACTTACGAAATTATAGTATTGCAAGAAACTTTCTCTCGATGGTCTGTTCCAACTTCGATGTTGTTGACAGTTAAAACAAATACCTCCATACTGTTTTGGCAGTCGATAGTACAGACAGTACAAGCAGTACCACGGAGGAACAGTTTCATGGCATCAACCAGTCACCCCTTACCCCAACGCGGGGTTCGAGGCTCCCAAAAACTGTTGGAAAATCTACCAAGAAATGGCGAGATTCCCACGGTCGATGAAATCAAGAAAGCTCTCGCGTTTCCAGCATCGGTCAATTACACCATCCTGAACTGGCTCACTCGCGGGATTCCTCCCGCCTACCTCGAACTTGACGCTACACTGCAATGCCCGGCGAACCAATTGGGCGAGTTGGTGAACCAATGCGTCAGGCTGAACGATAGCACCCTCAATCTCAATATCCTGATCAACGGAATTCCCACCGTCGATTTCTGCACCGTGCGGATCTGCAACACACAGGGCGAGGAATAACTTCAATGTTGGAGGGGGCAGCGTGTACGCTTCAGCCGATATTGCAGCTCCACCCCACACGGCGATGCAATCTACGCTGCCTCCATTGTTATTCTCTATCCGGACCCGAAGAGCGCGACCTGCTGTCATATGACTTGCTCGCGGACGCGATCAGCGATGCTTCGGAACAAGGTTATAAGGTAGCCAGCTTCTCCGGGGGCGAGCCGATTCTCTACAAGGATCTGGGCCGTCTCCTCGTGCATGCCAAATCGCTCGGATTCAGAACAACGGTTACTTCGAACGGCATGTTGCTCGAAGGGGCGCGGCTCGAAATGCTGGCTGGTTGCACCGATGTGCTGGCCATCAGCCTGGACGGTATTCCCGATTCGCACAATCGTATGCGTGCATCGCACCAAGCGTTTGAGCGCATGCAGGCGAACCTCGAAGGCGTACGGAAGAGCGGCATCGATTTCGGGTTCATCTTCACGCTGACGCTATACAACGTCAATGAACTGGAGTGGTGCGCGCAGTTCGCGCTCGAACAGGGCGCCAAGCTTTTTCAAATTCATCCGCTGGAGGAGGTTGGCCGCGCGGCGGAAGTGCTGATCGGCGAGCGGCCAGACGAAGTCGAATCCGCTTACGCATTTCTCGAAGCCGACCGCATCCGGAAGGAGTACGGAGATCGCTTGTTCGTGCAACTTGACGTCTTTCACCGTGAGCTGGTGCAGCGTTTCCCCGCTCGTTTTTACGCCGACGCGGACGGTGATGGCAAGACGATCCTCTCCGAATGCGTCACCCCGCTAGTGGTGGAAGCCGACGGCATGGTGGTTCCCATCGAATATGGTTTCTCCCGTGAATTTGCAGTGGGTTCGCTCCTCGAGGCGCGCCTCAAGGAGCTCGCGCCGGTGTGGATTGAGACTCGCCACGCCGCCTTCCGCCAACTTTGCCGCAACGTCTACCAGGAAGCATGCACGCCGTCGAGCCTGCCCTTCCTGAACTGGTACGAGTTGGTCGGAGCCCGTTCGGTTATTCCGAACCGCGACCCGGAGCGAGCGGTTAGCGTCCCCTGAGCGCTTTCCCCCAGACACAGCGCGATATCCCTTCGCTTGCGTCTGGGCCACACACTGCCGCTTCCTATTTTCATCAACTTACGCCGCTGATTCGAAAAGGTTCTCCACTTGCACCACTCGGAATCAAGTTAGGTTCGTTCTTACGAATCTGGGTTCAGCTCTTGGTCCTCAATAGCAAATAATGCGGAGGATCCGTTGACGCGGGCGTAATCGCCGCATTGATTGTATCGTTCGTCAGTACTCATAAGCATGGCTCCTTCCTGACGATGCTCTCGGGCATGCCGCCTTACAACGGGGCGGCTTAACGATACAGCGGCAGGAACGCCCGCGTATCCATTTATGAGTGCAGCACTCTTACAACAGTGTTGAAATATCCTTCATTGCTCGAAATTTCAGCGTAGGGCACAATAAGACTGTTGCGGCGACTTCTCATTCGGCCCGGTGCGATTGGCGACTGCATTGTCGCTCTGCCAGCCCTCCAACACCTGAAAACCGATTACACGGAAGTATGGGCGCCCTCCCCGATCGTGCCGTTGATTCGCTTCGCCGACCGCGTGCAGCGGCTGCCCTCGGCAATCGACCGGCTGGCGATTCCTGGCCTGGAGCCGCCCATCGCGCTTCTCGGCTACTTGCGGACGTTCGATTCCGTCGTTTCCTGGTATGGGACGAATCAGCCTGCATTCCGGGCGCGGATAAAAGAATTAGAGCTCCCGTTCGAATTCTTTCCCGCGTTACCGCAAAGTAGTAACGGGTTGCACGTTGTCGATTTCTTTCTGAAGCATGTCGGCGCGCCCTTCGGAGAAGCTCCGCGAATCGATGTGAAGCCGGTTCAGAACGGATCGATCGTGATTCATCCGTTCTCCGGCAGTCCCCGGAAAAATTGGCAAATGGCAAAATTTCGCGCGGTGGCCGAGCATCTCAAAGGTCCGGTCTCGTGGTGTGCCGCGCCGCATGAGCCTTTAGCCGGCGCCGTCAAGATCCCGGACCTTTACGAACTGGCCTGCTGGCTGGCCGGCGCGAGAGCGTACGTCGGCAACGACGCGGGCATCACGCACTTGGCGGCGGCAGTTGGAACACCGGTCGTCGCAATTTTCGGTCCGACAGATCCCGGCCTTTGGGCCCCGCGCGGAAAGCGCGTCCGCATCGTCGCCGGCGATCTCGAAAAGATCTCGCCTGAAGAAGTTTTGGCCGCCGTAGAATCCCTGCTCGAATAGCGTAGGACAGGCCATCGCATGGCGTTGTAAACAATGGTATGGAATCCATATTGCTCTTGCGCGATATTGAGGATTGGCCTGGGAGGTCGAATTCACGGATGAGTTCGAAGAGTGGTGGGATACATTGTCCGAAGCCAATCAGGGAAAGGTCGATGCTCGCATCGGCCTGCTGATGGAGCGTGGCCCGAATCTAGGATTCCCCTTCCGTTCACAGGCAAAACGTCCCGCTTTCCGGAGATGAGAGAGCTGCGTGCTCAGGCCTGGGGCGACCCGTTACGGAGAAGAATGTGCCTGTTGCGGACAGGCTATTTGAACGCCACTTGAACACGATCGAAAAGGAGAGGGCCGAAGATGGCTAAGAATTTTCGGGAGCTGCGAGCGAAGATGTCCGCCCGCGCCCAGGCGGCGAGTGAGGTCGAGCGTCGCCGCCTCCTTGAGGAAATGTCGCTCTGCCAACTGCGGAAGGCCCGAGAGTTGACCCAGACAAGAATTGCCGACGAGCTTCACATTGGACAAGGCGATGTCTCCAAACTGGAGCGGCGTACGGACATGTATGTAAGTACGCTCGCCAGCTATCTTCAGGCCGTTGGGGCCGATCTGGAGATCCGCGCCGTGTTCCCCGATGGACGCGCCGTCAAGATTACCCAATTCTCCGAGTAGCTGGTGGCGCAGGTAATTCGCACGGCGTCAGGCGAATTAGTTAGACCGCTAGACGCCTACTTGTTGGGGTCAAGCCCGAGCTGTTGCCTCGTCACATTCCGCAGACTGTCCTTGTTCTCTTGCTCGCCGAACTGGCGCACGATGGCCAATTCCGCGGCCGCCGCTTCCGGCTTGCCGGCGTCGCGGTAAACGCGTGCGAGGCGGACATGCGCATCGGTCTTGGAATTGTCGAGCCTGATGGCCGCCTTGAAGGCAGCGACGGCGCGATCGTATCTATTGTCCTGGGCGAACACGATTCCGCGATCGAGATACGCAATGCGGACGGCCGGGTCGAGGGAGAGAGCCCTTATCGAGGAGCGGTTTCGCTTCTTGAAAATCGTTCTTACGGATCAGGACATCCGCCAGCCAAGCCCATGCTTGCGCATTTCCAGGATCGCGAGCGAGCTCCAAACGAAACTCGCGTTCAGCGTCTTCGTCTTTCTGCTGGGTCCAGTAAATGTAGCCGATGGCGAAATGCAAATTGGGCCCGGCCGGCGACTTAGCGAGCGCCGTCTTCAGTTCCTCAATCGCTTCCTCGGGACGTGCCAAGCCATCCAGCGCTCCAGCCACTCGAACTGCTCGATGGAGCGTTTGTAATCGGACGACGACAACAGACTCTGCGCGAAATAATAGTGGAGCTGCGGGTTTTCGGGGTCGGCGGTCAGCGCGGTCTAGAGATTTGCCGCAGCCTCACGGAACATGCGGACGCCATAAAAACTCATTCCCAGCAGGATGCGCGCCTGCATGTTTTTCGGGTCTTGTTTCGGCACGGTCTGGAACAGCTCGCCGGCTGGGCGGAAGCGTCCGCTCTTGAACTCGGCCAGGCCGAGATTGAGCTGGATCTCAGGAATATCAGGGTCGATGGCAAGGACCTTGCGGTAACAAACGGCAGCGGCATCGTAGCGCTTGGCATGCGAGAGCTCGATACCAGTGTGCGCCAAAAGATTAATATCCTGGGGCTTCGCCACTGGCAAAGCCTCGCAGCCGCGGGTCTGGGCGCTGACACACACGGCAAGAAACGTCAGGATTATGGGCGCGCGAAGGCGCCTCAATTCAGCTCGTTCGCCAGAAGTGGCGCTCGATCATGCGGGCGCGCCGGAGTTACCGTGAATGACCTTGGCCGCCGAATGTTCTCGGGCTCCCATCCTTGCGGCGATCCTTTGGCCGTGGCTTCGAGGTACGCGGCCCAAGCTCGCCGCGGAGCCCTTTGCGAAACCAGTATATAACCATACTGGGCACAGCGTGGCACTTAGACAAATCGCACCCGACGTCCGGATCGAGTAACGGCATGGTCGAGTGACAGCGGTCCGGAAGCGGTTATTTCCCGCCGCCGGCACGCGCGAGATTGGCGCAGAGTTCCTGCTTCGCAATATAATCCAGACGGTTGGGGGCGGCTTCGGCCGCACGTCGATAATATAGCCGGCCCTCCTCATAACGGCGCAGACGGAAACAGCAGGTTGCAAGCGAATCGTACGCTAAGACTCCAAAAATGCGCGCATCGTAGGCCGAGGAGTGGTCGAACGTGCCATTCTGACCGGACTCCACGAGTTGCTGGAACAGTGGAATTGCAAGTTGGTAGCGCCCGGAACTCATGTGGGCCCGACCCTCGATCCAAATAAACTGCGCATTCCCCGGGAAACGATCCCGTGCCTCGGCGATCAGACCGGAGACGTCGCGCCCGGCTTCCAAGCCGCGATGAATCAGGCGGACGTACGGCAAGCTGTCGTCGGCGGAGAGCACACGTTTCGTGCGTACCATCGCCAGGGCAGTCTCAAGCGCGCGAATGGCAAGGTCCGGTTCACCCAGGGCGGTATGAATGTCGGCCAAGTGGCACCAGCAATAGATGCGGGTTGGATCTGCCTCGAGAGCCGCGTGGAGCAACGGCAGATTGCGCCGATGCTTGTGGGACTGATCGCCCTGGTAACCGGCGTGGTCGAGCAAAAGCGGGCTGCGGCCGACGCGAGCCTCGCCCCCGCAATAGGCGCGAATCGAAGGCCAGATATTCTCGTGGATGGCGCCTCGAAAACGGATCGCCGGATCGCCGCGAAAGAGCCGCAAGATCCAATATGGCGTGAAGTTCGCTAACGGTCGAAGCAGCACCTCGTAGCCGGCGTAAACGGGATCGGCAAGTTGCTCCCGAACCGCACGGAAGTCGCAAGGCAGAACGCGCTCGTCCGCGTCGATATACAAAACCCAATCGCCGCGGACCAGATCCAGCCCATGATTCCGCGCATCGGAAAAGTTGTTATTCCACGCGAACTCGTACAGCCGAGCTCCATGGCTCCGGGCTATCTCACGAGTGTTGTCGGCAGAGCCTGTGTCGACGACCACGATTTCGTCGACCAAGCTCTCAATGGATCCCAGACATTCGCTCAGATGCTCCGCTTCATCTCGAACGATCAGTGCGGCTGTTAGTAGCACAAAGAATCGACCGAGTCAGCGCACGGATTTAAGGCGTTGACGGAGTGAGTGTAATCACAATTGGACTCGCCGGCAGTATGATGCCGGTTAACGTGAACGGTGCGCCGTGGACCAGAATCTGGATCACAACTTTGACCAGACCCGCAGCCAGCGCCTGCAGCAGTTCATCGAAATCGCATAGAGCCTGCACGTCTGAACTAGTAATAAATCCGCCGTTTGCGGGCAGGGCGACGACGGGGATCCCGTTGATGTAGAGTTCACCGCTCTCATAGGTTGAGCCGGGCGTCAACAAAATGCCGACAAGTATCCTGGCGGCTTGCAGAGATCTCGGCTCCATGGGATTAATCTCAATCAGGAAACCGATGACTCCGTTACTTCTGGTCGCATTCGTCGAGTCGAAGACGTGCGATTGAAAGGCGTTTGGCCCCACATATCCGGCATCTTCCACGTTACAGGCATTTGCGAGGCGCGGCTCGGCGGCCTCGCCGGCCGTCAAGCTGTCCATTGCAAACGTCGCGACCAAGGGCGGCGCGAATGCAGCCCCGATAAGTTGTTTTACGAAACCCCTGCGATTGGGCTCAACGTGGTCAACGAGGCGTTTCTTGCCTTCCAGTTCGTCCATCTCTCCTCCTACTTTGCCGGTGCGCGATCTGACTCAAATGAGCTAGGTTTTTAATTCTACGATGAGACAAACTTTTCGTCAACAGTACTAGTAGTACCGAAATGCAAAAAGTACGAACTTACAACAGGCCGGCCGGTTCGACAGTACTTCGAAGTATCTCAGGTGTATAAACGCGATGTGTCAATTCCAGCGCGTTCGCGGCCAACCGCTGCCATAGTAATCGATCTGTCATGAGCCGTAGACAGCAATCGGCGAAAGCTTCGGGTGTGTCGGCGATCAGCAGATGCTCCTCACCGCGAGCATTGATGCCCTCGACGCCGATCATGGAGGAGATAACCGGGCGGCCATGGGTGAACGCTTCCAGAATTTTGATTCTCGTGCCGCCACCGGCGCGAATCGGTACAATTACCGCGTCAGCGGACTGATACACGGGAGTGAGATCGGGCATAGCGCCAGCGAGGTGCGCCCCCGCTTCGCGCGCGACTTCACGGAGTTGCGGCGATCCGCCGATGCCTGCGATTACTAATTCAACCTTGCAAGCAGCCAAGGCGCGAACGCGGGGCAAAATGTTCGTGCAAAAGTAAACAACGGCATCCTCGTTCGGGTAGTATCCGAGCGTCCCTACGAAGAGCAGACGCCACGTCCCGTCCTCCGCGCGAGGCGGTAAGAATGGCGCCGGCCGCACTATGTTCGGCAGCACGACAACCTCGGCCTGGCAGCGCCCGCGAAGTTCCTGCCGGTCGCCTTCCGAACAAACGTAGATACGCCCAAAGCGCCGGAACACAACCACCTCGATCATTTCGGCGTTGCGGGCCGCGGCTTCGGTTTGGCGCGCCAAAGTTTCAAGCCCATTCTGACGTTGCAGCGCGGCGATACGCCGCCGCGTCTTCGACTCGATATCGTCCAGGTCCAAGTGGCGCGCCTGCGTACGGCTCCCCTGAAGGTACGGGCCCGCGGCTTGAAGCGAGGACAGGCGAAAAACGTGCACGACATCGAAGCGCTGGCGTTCATATGCGTCCGATCCGCCGATCTGCGCCGCTGGAATCTCGATCACATCCTCGCAGAGCTGGCGCAGCGAAACTGGCATATGCTTCGTGAACGCAGGTTGGAGCAATGCCGTCAGCACCGAAACGCGATACGAATAGGCGAGCGCCTCAAGCACCGCCCCGCCGCGCATCGCAACACCGTTGCCGGTGAGTGAGGGAACCACGGGAGACACGAACAGTAGAGTAGGTTTCACGAGCGGCCTGACGAATATAATCTCCTAATATGACTCGCCTGTGCAGAGCCGATCGGTTAAGCTGTACAAGTGAATCCTCAACGAGTGGATGGCCTCGAGATCAACCCCGCGGAAGAAGGCTATATCATCTATCAGCCCGAATTCGACCGCGTTCATTTCCTGAATGCAACGGCCGTATTGATTCTCGAGCTATGCAACGGGCAGAACTCCGAACAACAGATCGTCAAGCTTATCGAGGAAGCGTACGGCTTGAAGGAAAACCCCGCTCAATTAGTCAGTGAGGCATTGGCGCAGATGACTGCCGAGGGCCTATTGAAGTAGTCCTGAAGCTTATAAGTGCGCGTTGACCATGCGGATCAACGCCTCCAACTTGCCGATGTCGACTTGAATAGCGGACTGAAAATCCTGGCCCTCGGCCGAGTTACAAAATTGCATGCCATGCACTAAGTCGAGTTTGGCTGAAATCATCCAGAAGAACGGCCTTAGTTCGGCGTACGGCATTAATTCGATAACTTTGGCGCCAGGTTCGCAAAAAAGGAGATTGGCCAGACCCGCGCCATGCGGGCTGATGATAAACTCCGCGCTTTGGAAGAGCAGGATTTGATCCAGCATGCTCATACCCTCGAGATAAACGGTCTCGAAATCGTGTATCGAGAGAAAAGCCTGCAGTTGCTCGATATTATGGATTGTCCTGGCCGGTCCTTTGCGCGCTACTAGCACCCGTCTCTTCCGCGGGCGACGTACATCCGCATACATCGCGGCGATTCTTTTTTGGAATTCCTTCAGATGCGGCCCTGGCATG
>JBEKUT010000083.1:0-22311 GCA_049514735.1 Bryobacteraceae bacterium | reverse complement strand
CTGTTTGGGGTCGGCAACGACCTGCCTTACATCGTCTACTTGCCTTCCTACACGGCGACTGCCTGGTATCACAAGAAGCTTCCGCCCGATCTTCAGGCGGATCTCCAGAAGGCTATCGACGAGTCACGGCAGTACGCGGGAAATGCTTACACCGTCGCGCTCATGAAGGGGAGCCATCTCACGCCGCAGGAGCGATCCGCGACGGCGAAGCAACTGGCGCGCCTCACCGGATTATCCGAAGGTTTCATCGACGAAGCGAATCTTCGCGTGTCCCTGGGCCGATTTACAAAAGAGCTGCTGCGCGATGAGCGCCGCACCGTGGGCCGATATGATAGCCGCCTGGAGGGCATCGACATCGACGCCGCGGGCGACCGCCCCGAGTACGATCCCAGCTACGCAGCCGTCTACGGCGTCTATACCGCGATGTTCAACGATTACGTTCGCAAAGATTTGAAGTACGACAGCGATCTGCCCTATGAGATTCTCACCGGCAAGGTGCAGCCGTGGAGCTACGGGCGTAGCGCGACGAATCAGTATCTGAACGTGGCTGAGGGCATGCGCCAGGCAATGACTCAGAATCCCGCGATGCACGTTCTCATCGGCGCCGGCTACTACGATCTGGCCACACCATTTTTCGCAGCCGAGTACACCGCCGATCATTTGGAGCTCGCTCCTTCGCTCCAGAAAAACCTCGGCATGTATTACTGCGATGCGGGTCACATGCTGTATATGAAGAAGGCCTGCCTCGATTCGTTCCATCAGGCGATGGCCGGGATGTATCAAACGGCACTCGGCGGCAAGTAGCGCGTGGCGCGGAGGCTCGCTTTCTAACGAACATCGCGACTCCAGACCACGAGACCAGTCCGAGCGGGTGGAACAGACGATCGGTTTCGTCGTCTGTTTTCTGGCGATAGACGTCGCAACCTGGTCCTCTACCGCCCTGGCCTGCAATTAGGCATGATATTTTTGTTGTCTGCGTTCTTTTCGGACAGGCAGGCCACGAAACCCGATGGCCCGCCCCACTGGCTACCGCGCGAAAGTGATGCGTAGTCCGGTCGTCAACAACAGATCGTTTTTCTTGATCCCCTGCGGCGGATTGGTCACGTAGACATCGCTCAACGTGAAGTGGAATCCGAGCCATTTGTTAATAGTGGTAACGGCCGATCCGTTGAATGTCGCGCGGTACTGGCCTGGGTCGCTGACGTTGGGATAAAAGGTGAGGCGCTCGTCGAGGATTGTCGATTTCGAGATCTTGTGCATAAACTCCTCGCCGACGAGCGCTTCGCCCGTGCTCCTGTTCAGCGTCGTGTAAAACTCCTTGTCCAGCGATCCGCCGCCGAACAGGTCGAAGGTGGTGGTGTTGCTCTTGATGACATGATCGCCGAATCCGCCGCCGAATACAGCGCGCAAATCCAGATCCTGGAGTTTGTCGTATTCTTCCGTCGTGAATCCGAATCCGAATACCCGGCTCGATAGGTTGAGGTCGTAACGAACCCCGCCCCGGACCGCCTCGGCGCCGAGCGTACTGACGTTGCCCACGTCCGTCTTCGTGTACAACGAAGTGAAGTTCACCGTGAGCGTGTCGCGTTTGGTGGCGCGCGTCGCGTTCATTCCGAGGTTGAATGTTTCCGTGTCGGAGTTCCCCCGCGACAAGCTGAGTCCGGTTTCGACAAAGCCGTTCCAAAGATCCAGCAGACCCGGATTCTTGAGGCGCTCCACGCTGGCATCGTAGGCCTGCTGTGCGTCCTTCGATCGAATCGATTCCACTTCCGCTTTTGCGGTAGCGACTGTACCTGCGTCGGCCGTAGTGATGCGTAGAACTCCCGCCGCCGTTTCCACGGTTCCTACCAGCACCTGTCCGCTCTTCAATGTGAGATACAACGGGGCGGCCGACGTAATGGTCTCAATCGCGTTCCAATCGATTGCGACGGCGCCCGCGAATTCCGATTTCAAAGTCAACGCCTTGGTGTCGGACGTTTGGACCGCCCCCGTGAGCCGGTCGCCATTCTTGAGAGTGACTTGGTCTGCGAATGCAGCCATCGAGAATGCGGACCCGAGCAGTAGTAATTTGCGCATATCCGGCTAGCCTCGCATGGCTGTTCCTTCTGTGCAACCTTGCCGGTTGAGCTATACTACTAATGTCCCTTCGCCCGGTGCACGGGCGTTCAGAGTTCCAAGTATGTCCATTCTGCTGACACTGATTCACATCGTGGTTTGTTTCTTTTTGATTGTCGTCGTGCTGCTGCAAAGCGGCAAGGCGGCGGATCTCGCGGGAGCGTTCGGTGGAATGGGCTCGCAGACGACCTTTGGTCCGCGGGGGTCGGCGACGGCGCTGTCGAGAGCCACAACGGTCTCAGCGGCGTTGTTTATGCTGACGTCGCTGTTTTTGTCGGTGCTGACGACGCGCAACGCAGCCGGCACTCACAGCGTGTTGCCCGCTGCGAGGCCGATCACAAAAACGGCGCCCGCGAAGTCTGTGGTCCCGGTACCACAGGGTGGCACGCCATCGGTAAGCGTGACGCCAGACGGCGGCCAGACCAGCACCGTGCCGCTGCCGATGCCCGCAGCCCCCAAGGGGCAAGGCAAGGCGGTCCCGATGCAGACGGGCCCGGCGCCGAACGGACAAGTACCGCAACAGGCGCCCCCTAAGAAGTAGAGAGTTTTCCAAGCCATGCGGAGGTGGCGGAATTGGCAGACGCACTAGCTTGAGGTGCTAGCGGGAGCAATCTCGTGGGGGTTCAAGTCCCCCTCTCCGCACCAAAATAAGTAACGGGGGCTCATTAGTTTACGGGCCCCCGTTTTTCGTGTGACTCGGGTGTGACTGGAAATGTAGCGGGGATTGTTTTGAAGTGCGCCGACATTAGCCGGTCAATGTTCGCCTGCCGACCCTTCGACCACTTCCCGTAGTGCTTCCGAACAACTTCCGTTGTATTCCCCAGGATATCGGCCACCTGCTCGAACGTGGCGCCATCCCCGAGGAGGCGCGTTGCCAACGTGTGCCGGTACCGATGCGCATGGGCGTTCTTCACGCCGGATTTCTTGAAGACAGCGGCGAGCGTCCGTTCCGCGATTCCGACGGCGGCCCGGCGCGAGGTCTGTCCGTTCCAGAAAAAATACGGGCAGTCTTGGGCGGCGTTCCGGGGCAACGGGAGCGCGTCCAAAATCCACTTCAGTTCTTCCGGGATCGGCATATACACCGATTCGCCCGTCTTCTGCGTGCGAAGCCAGACGCGCCAAGTGGCGCCCTTCGGATCCCAGGAAACAGCTTCTTTCTTCAACATGCAAACGTCGGAGATACGTAGTGCTGTGTGCCGAAGAACCAAGATCATGGCTCGTGCGCGGAGCTGTTCGTAGCGAGCGCCGCTCCGGTTGTATTTGCCGCCACCAATCCGCTCGCAGGCCATTAATATCTGCCTCTCTTCGTGTTCCGTGTAGGGTACGACATCGTTCGGTTTCAAGTTGCGCGGTGTTTGCAATTCCTTGGCGGGATTGCCGGCGATCCACTTCCTTTTCAGGCAGTAGCCGAAGAACGTTCGAAGCGTCCTTATTTCACCAGCCCAGGTCCGAAGACCAATTTTCCGCGTGCTGCGATAGTCTTCCAGCAATTCGACGCTCACGTCAATTAAGCGACAAATCCGTTGACTGCTGCAAAAGGCGACAAGCAGATTGAGTTTCCCACGATACTTTCTCCAAGTGCCATGCTCAGCATCGCCAGAGTACTTTCCGTCTTCGGCAATCCTTCCCTTCGTAGCCAGAAAACGCTCAACCGCCTCCAGAATTGTGCGTTGAGGGAGAACGCTGAGTGCCGATGTTCCTGAGGGTTCTGTGTGTTCGATGGAAGCGACGACGGCCGCCGAAGCATCGAGGCTCCGTATTAAATCGGAGGGTCGTCGCTCGGCGTGTTGGCGACTCCGAGTTTTCAACGACTCTCGAATCCGCCGCCCATCGTGGAGACCATCAACGTGAAATGGGCAATTGCATTTGTCGGTTCGAGCCTCCCGACCGCCCGGTCCAAAGAAAGGGCAGCGCCGTAGGTGCCGCCGGTAAGCATACAATTGGGACTCTGTTTTCATGTCGTCGACATTACCTCAACCGTCGCAGAATCAATGTGTTAGCTCGTTCGTTGTTCGCTTCGAATATACGCGCGCGGCCGCACTCGGGGAAATCATGGTAGTGACGTAGTCGCGCTTCGATCGTCGGCGAACATTTACCTGTCGAAGTATGCCGGGGCCCTGTTCGTCCCGAAACCATTCGCGGACCGTTTTGGCAGAGAACCCCCATCGACGCGCCCAATAACTAACTGGAAAATGCTGTTCTTCAAATGCCCGCGGCGGAGTTCGCAGTTCCGGATTTGGCGCCACACTGTAGCTTAGCTAGGGCTTATGTCGGGCATGACGATCTAAGCAACGCGCCTTGGCCGTCTACCCTCGGTCACCAGCCTGTCAATCTCAACTTGAGGGATCAGTAACCGTGTCGAGATCTTGATAGATTCAACGGTTCCAAATCGTGCCCATCGACGCCAAGTCCATCGGCTTACCCCAGTTAGCTCTTCAGCCTCTCGAGGCGACCAAAATCGTCTTTCGTTCTGTGCCTATCGATCGCTTCGAAGTACCCCACCAGCAGCAGACGAAGGTAGATTCCGGGAGCGAGACCAGGGCGTCCCGTGGCGGCCGCATAGAATTGCTGGCATTGCCTTTCCACAAATCGGTCGAAATCGTGTCGCGCGAGAAGTTCGTTTAGACGCTCATAAAAGGGGTGGCTCGTGGGCCGCACCAACTCGCAACTCGGGACCAAATCTCTTCCTGCTGCTCTCGTCGCGTGCCCATGTGGTTCTGCGAAATGGCCGCGTTTGCGACGGCAGCGGGGCTCCGTGCGCCCGGCGGTGTGGCCATCAACGGGGACACGATCGCCAAGGTGGGTGATTTGGGAAGTGCCCGCGGTAAGACCGAACGGGATGTCCACGGCCAGGTGATCGCGCCCGGCTTCCTGAACCTGATGATCTCGGAGTGGGGCCTGTTTGTGGACGGTCGCTCGCAAAGCGACCTCCGGCAGGGGGTGACGCTCGAGATTTTCGGCGAAGGTGAATCGATGGGGCCGCTGAACGAGGCGATGCGGGCGGAGTACGAGAATCAGGAAATCGATGTCCATTACGACGTCACCTGGCACACGTTGGCCGAGGGGCTCGATACGCTGGTGCGGCGCGGCGTCTCGACCAACATCGCCTCCTTCCTGGGAGCGGCCACTCCGCGCGTGAACGTGTTGGGACGCGCCAACCGGGCGCCGACTCCTGCGGAACTCGATCAGATGCGCGCGATCACCGCGAAGGCGATGGAGGACGGAGCTCTGGGCGTGGCTTCGGCGTTGATCTATCAGCCGGGGACGTACGCTCAGACGGACGAACTCGTGGCGCTGGCCGAGGTGGCTTCGCGATATCACGGGATCTATGTTTCACATATCCGCAATGAGGGCGGCCGCGAAATGGAGGCCATCGGCGAGTTGATTTCGATCGCGCGGCAGGCCAAGATTCCAGCCGAGATTTACCACTTGAAGGTGTCGGGTGAGAAGAACTGGAACCGCCTACCTGAGGTGCTCCGCAAAGTGGAGGATGCGGGAGCCGCGGGCTTGCAGATCACCGCCGATATGTACACTTACACGGCTGGCGCCACGGGTCTGGATGCCTCGATGCCGCCGTGGGTACAGGAAGGCGGGCTGCAAGCCTGGCGCAAGCGCCTGCAGGACCCTTCGATCCGGAAGCGCGTGAAGCAGGAGATGCAGTCGCCGGGCGGCGGCTGGGACAACCTGCTTCTGGCTACGGGATCGCCGGAAAAGGTGTTGCCGATCGGCTTCAAGAGCGAGAAGCTAAAGCCGCTGACGGGCAAGACGCTCGGTGAAGTCGCGCGTCTGCGCCACACTTCCCCGGAGGAAGCCGCGATGGATCTCGTGATCGAGGACGATTCGCGGGTGGGTACGGTGTACTTCCTGATGAGCGAGGACAATGTGCGGCGCCAGATCGTTCTTCCCTGGGTGAGCTTCGGGTCGGACGAGGATTCGCGGGGAATCGACGGGGCCTTTCTGAAATCGAACGCGAACCCGCGGGCGTATGGCAACTTCGCCCGCGTGTATGCGCGATACGTGCGCGGCGAGAAACTGCTGCCGGTGGAGGAGGCCGTGCCCAAAATGACCTCCCTCCCGGCGGCCAATCTCGGAATCGCGCGGCGCGGCATGTTGAAGGAAGGCTACTTCGCGAATGTGGTGGTGTTCGATCCGCAGACCATTCAGGACCACGCGACATTCGAAAACCCGAGGCAGTACGCAACGGGGGTTTCCGAGGTGTGGGTTAACGGTGTCGCCGTGATTCGTGGCGGCGAGCACACCGGCGCCAAACCCGGGCGAATGGTGAGGCGGGAGCGGTAGACATCGAGCCCATGACCGCGCGAGGATTCGGCGGGGCGACAAAGACGCCGCTGCCAATTCGCTTTCCCGACTCTGCGCCGAACCTCGAAACTAAAAAGTAGGGGACGGATACGCCGTCATCCGGGACTAACAGCCAGCGATGGGGCACCCATCGCTTACGGGGATACTGACAAAAGCCAGGCGGACCTTAAACGGAATACGGAAAGACACCGAGGCGCGTGGAAAGCGCAGCGCCAACGGATGCTTCACCCACAAAGCAGATTCTCCCGGCGGTTCTGGGCTTCGTCAGAGCAGCACGAATACACAGCGTGATAGCTGGAAGGACTTAACGGTAACCTGGTGCGTTTTGTTTGGCGGTCAGAGCCTTCCATCGCGCAACGAGGTAGTCATAAATCGCGTCGGTCTCGTCATCGGTGAAGGTGGATAAGTTCCCCGCGATCCTCAACATTGACACTGTCTGGCGGCCCTCGGGGGCTCTGCCCGTGCGCATCAGTGTACGGAAAGCGCCACGGTCGTAGCCGGCGACGATCAGCAGGTCGGGAGTCGGGCGCACCGGACGCTTCGGTTCGCCACTCAGATTCATCCCATGGCACTGCCCACAAACTACCTGGGCCAGGTGCCGGCCGTTCTCGTAGCGCACCCCAAGATCGAGTGGCGGGAGCGTATCGGCGAACTCAGCGGCTTCGGTCCTGACGATTCCAGCGACGAGGGCCACACGCACTCCTAGTCCAAGGTGAGGCTCAGGCGAAGCGGTCCCCTGGGGACTGAGAGAGCGCAAATAGCCGATGATCGAAGCGACCTCGTCGTCCGTGAAGCTGGCATAGCCGTGCGATGGCATAAACAGCAAACTTTTTCCGTCAGAGCGGAGACCCTGGCGGATGGCCAGGTCGATGTCCGCGTCGGAAAGGCTTTTCGTCATGATCGTCAGGTTGGGCGCATACACCGTAGAGCCTGGCACCGGGAGTTGTGTCCCAGTCAGGTCTTTGCCGTGGCAGTCGGTGCAGGTCGAAACGACAGTGAGGTGTGCGCCCCGCGCTACCGCGTCGGCGGTTACGAGCTCATGGACCGCGCTCGATCTTTTGAGATAGCTCCTGTCCAGGATCCGCTGCGAAACGATGAACACATAGGCGATGGCAAGGACGAGCAGTCCGGCCAGCGAAGCGGCGACAATCCCTGCCCATTTCAGTATCGGCTTCATCGCGACACTACCCTTGACCTGAACTTTCGCACCCCTGGAGCGTACTGGTGAAGGCCCGACACCAGAGCGATCTCAGGCTGCCTGCCTTCCGCCGCGGTGTCGATATTCGATTCCCGATCATAACAGTATTGGCAGTTGTTCTCATGGCTGCTCCCTCGCTCGCTTCCGCCTGGGCGTCCCTCACGTCACGTGCCACCAGAATCGAGTGGATGTGTGCCGACCGAATACGTTGGGAACGAAAAGCGGCATTATCGGAAAAATGGATGGCTGTCTCAAGCCGCGAATTTCATATCCGTGCCCGAAAATGTGCCTCACCGGTGACGATTGACTCCGGGAGTGCGACTCGTCGGTCGCCAGTCCCCCGCGCGGAAAGCTACCGTTAATGACGCATAACGGTTCCTTTCTACTGACGACTCGTTAGATCGGCGCCGCCGGTACGTAGCGCAGATTCGGTGGCCAGTGCGTGCTTCGACGATTCCCCCTTCCATTGTCGCGATTCCGGGTGTCGCTGACCTTCGCATTGTCCTTCTCAGAATGGGCAGTCGCGCGGACGCCGCTTCCCGGCCCCTGGTTCCGGAGTGCTCGGCGCCGATTGCACCGCGATCCGCTCCGGCTGGCCCATGAGAAATCGATGCGGAACGGTCAGCACGAACGTCTTCTCCACGGAGTAGTCCGCTAAAGTAATAACGCGGCTCCGTCCCTTCAAGAATCCGAAGACCTCCCAATACCAGCAACCTTCCTGTTCGAGGAAGTTTTGGAAACGATGTCCCTGCCTGGCCAGTTCTTCAACACGCTCGTAATTCTTGGCACGCGCACGATCGAAATCCTCCTCCTTCGACGCAAGCTCGACTGCCAGGTCAACATCACTCAATCGCTCGACCTCAGGTTTCAGCATGCTGCCGAAAAGAACGACCTTCGTTACCTTGCCGAGGAAATACGCGTCGTTGTTGACCTTCTCCACTCGGCCAAGGAATTGCTGCAAAGCCTTTTGTGCAGTCGCACCTGTGACCCGTTTCGCCGCTGTTGCGGAGGAGAGGGTCTGTCCGGCTTGGGTTACCTTCCATGCATTTCGGCCGGAGGATTCGATCGGTCCTTCAGCCGATAGAGCCTTGATCAGCGCACGTCCTTCTCCAGCCTCCACCGAGGCGGCGGAGTCCAGTTCACCCAGTCCCCACTGCAAGCGCGTACGGAGCTGCCGCAACGTCCGGCGTACGAGAAGAGCAGGCCAACCAGCAACCGTCCCTTTCGGATCGATCTGCATTTTGCTCTAGCATAAACCCACGTTGCCGTCTCCGTCATTAACCGCACGGCGCAAATATCGGATGGCCGCGGAAATAGACTGCGAAGAAGGAGGCCTCTCGGTCACAGCAAATTCGGGGCACACTGCGTCCGCAGCAGAGACGTCAATTGGCACAAGGAGCGAGTGATTCTCCGGTCCGAAGGGGATTTCGCAACGGTAATCCGACGCAACCAATCAAAGAGGCCCAGCAGATTTCAGTGGCGTTGTCCTTCCGCGCGGGGTCCGCTTGGATTGCCGGACAATAGCAGACTTGCGGGTACCGATCCAGCCAACTAAACCCGAACCTCTCGCGGCCAAGCCCCTCAGCGAGAACGTCGATGGAATGCGCGATCCCGGCCGCGGATCGCCTTTGCGTACGAATTTGGCCTTCCATGCAAGGGCAGTGCGAGTAGTGCGCTATGTTTGAGTTTCATTGATCGGGCGCTCTCTCGTTTGTTGGTCGTCCGGATTCTTTAGTTTGGGTTTGCAGGTTAGGGCAAACAGTCGGACAGTCTGCAAACGCCAGGTGTGGTTGCCTCGGTGAACGTCATCCGGATTCCGTGTTTCGGTCGTAGGATCACCATCGGGCGCGCTTCGATCGTCTGGCCCGAAGCCAGCTGAAGGTCGTATTTTCTGAGCAGAACACTAAGAATCATCAGGATCTGAAGGGTGGCGTAGTTACCGCCGATACAGCCCCGCGGCCCCGCTCCGAAGGGCAGATAAGCGGATGCCGGGTGCGGCTTCTCATTGGCTTTGCCGAAGCGCTTCGGATCGAAACTCTCCGGGTTCGGCCAGTACTGGGGCGAGTGATGCACTCCGTAAATGAACACAACGACCGTCGACCCGCGGGGTATGGCGAGATCCCCTACACGGTCGTCCGAGAGAGCCATTCGATCGACCATCCAAAACGGCGGATAGAGACGCAGCGCCTCTTGGATGACCTGAGCGGCAAACTCGAACTTCGGAACGTCCGAGTAACTCAGCTGTGCACCGCCCAGCACAGAATCGAACTCCTGGCGTAACCTTTCGAGACAATCGGGACGCGAGCTGAGCAGATACAGAAGCCACGATAAAGCGTTCGACGATGTTTCATGGCCGGCGACCAGGAGCTGCATGCTCTCGCTCAGGACTAGTTCATCGCTCATGCCCTGTCCGTCGCTGTAACGGGCATCCATTAAGATCTGCAGCAAATCGTGGCCGGGCGCCTCCTGGCGTCGCCTCTTGATGTAATCGAGCAGAATGCCGTCGGCGCGGGCTCGCATTTCTTCGTGTCTGCGAAGCTCCCCGGAGACGGCGAACCATGGATTTAGGTAGGGCTGAATGGTTTGACGAACTATAAATTCCTGGACGGTTGCGATGGTCCGGCTGATGAGGTTGATGTCTTGGTCCTTCAGATGGGCTCCGAACAGCGACTTGCCGACCATCGCGAAGGTAATTTTCATCAGCTGGGGATAAATATCGACTGGGCCGCTACGGGCTTCTCTGTCAAAATCCCGCAGCGACTCGGCGAGTGAGTCCTGCATGATCGAAGACAAAACGTCCAGTTGTTTTCGATCGAAGCCCTTCTGTATGAGACGCCGTTGCGTGCGCCAGACTTCCCCGTGGCTGGTGAGAAGACCTTTGCCAAGGAAGCGCCCCATCCGCTTCACCTGAATTTCGGATTTCTGGTAATTCTCCGAATTAATCTTCAGCACGTGCTGAATGACCACGGGATTCGTGGTTACGATGGCCTCTTTGACGCCGCCGAAGTAGAACCGGAATGTGTCGCCAAGGAGTTCGGTGTATTTCGACAAAACCTGTACGGGATTGCGGGCCATTGCGCGTGAATCCGCGAAGGAGCGGAATCGGGAAACGACGGGCAAGGTTGGCAGCAACGTCAGGCCTCGCTGCCCAGACGCTTCAAGAGAATCAGATGATGCAGGATCGCCCGCCACATGGTGGGATGTTGCCGATAGGGAACACCGAACTCTTCAGCAGTCTCTTTCACAATCCTGGTCAACGAAGCGTAGTGAGTGTGGCACACAAAAGGGCAAAGATGATGGACTATATGATGGTTGAGGCCGCCCGCAAGCCAACCTACGATCGGGCTGCTCGTCGCATAATCGGCCGTGGTCGCGAAGATGTGATAAACGCCGTTGTCAAACTCGCCGCGGTTTGTGGGAAAGTAAGTGCTGTCGACGGTGTGCGTGGTCTGGAAAACGAGCGCCACGGTCAGGCCGATGACGATATGGGTCAGCACAAAAGCCAAAGCGACCAGCAGGAGTGATTTCCCCAGTAACACGACGGGCAATAGGATCATGTAGGTGAGGTAGAATCCTTTGCCCGCAAAGAGGGTAGCGTATTCTCGCAGGGGATGTTTGGTGCGTTTCAGATATCCGTGGGACGGGAAGAAAAAGCACTCAAAATCCCTTACGAAAACATAATCGAGAGAAAACAGCGCGTACAAGAACAGTGCGTAGATGTGCTGGAATCGGTGCAGGCGCAAGCGGGGTTCGTGGGGCGTAAACCGCAAGATGCCGCGTCCGGTAAGCGCGTCGTCTTCACCGTGGAGATTGATGCAGGAGTGGTGGCCCCGATGATGGAGGATCCGCCACATGTATGAGCTGATTCCACAAACATCGAAAACATAGTTCAGGATTCTGTTTACCGACGGCACCGCCGAGATAGCATTGTGGTTGCTGTCGTGCGCGATGTTCAGCAAAAGGAATGTCTGGGCGAGGCCGCTCAAAAGGTAGAGAGCGGCAAACTTCCATGAATCGGGATTGAACGCGTAAAGAGCAATCCAACTGCCCGCAAACACTGCGATACCCAACGTGATCTTGACCCACATCGTGCGGTCGGCTTTGGGAGAAATGTTGCCGTCGGAAAAGAAGTTGTCGAGGCGGCGACGTAAGACCTTCGGGAATGAAGACGCATTTGCCGGGTCGACAAAGGAGAGCCGCGGCGATGTCTGGGATGGTACAAGATCACCAATTTCCGGCTTCAGCCTGATACCCGCGTCTGTTTCGGACGTCACTGGCAACTCCGCATAATAGTCTATCTCAGTGGGAGCCGACTCACCCCGAACCGGGTGCGGCAGAGCCACCAAGCATGCAGGGGATTTTGTTGCCTAGACTGCGCCACAGGCTCGCTCCGAACTTGATGTTAGCTCGAAATCTTTAGCAAAATCAAGGAGATTCCGAATCCGGCGAGGGGGCGCACAGAGATTACTTCCCAGCGTTACAATCGTTTGTTAACATAGACCGATGTGTGGTATCGAACAAAGAGGCTGGTCGGGCGAGCAGACGCTGGGCGCGCACGGCAGCCCTGCTCGTCTCGGGAAGTCGTCTGCCGGCGATACGCGGATCAGAGAGACCCTCTTCAGTTGGTTCCAAGCTTGAGGACGAAAAGTTATTGCAAACCTGGTGGGACGATTCGTCGAGGGAACTCCGGCGATCCAGCCGCCCCAGGTGCGTTTCCGGCGCGGTCGATGTCTTGACCGATCCCAGCGACCCGAAACGCAGAATGGCTATGCCCCTGTTCTCAAAGTCTTTGAATACAGCGTTATCTTGTCCAAACTCGGAGGGTAGCGAATGGCGGCAGGATGGCCATCGGCGCGAAGCCGATCTATGAGAGCGTCGATTCTACCCAAGGTGGATTGTCTTGGGGACAAGCACCCGCACAAACTTCTCTATTCATACATCGACCTCAATGGCAATCCGATCGAAGGCTACACGTACGAGTCTTTTCTCCACCGTACAAAGGTGATCGCCGGGCATTTGCGGAAAGAGCATCGTTTCGCGGCGCAGGACCGGCTTCTGCTCGCCTATCCGCCGGGCTTAGAGATGATTTGCGCATTCTTTGGTTGCGTGCGCGCGGGATTGATCCCCGTTCCCATTTATCCCCCCAGTTCCCACGGCTTCCAGGGCGCAATGTACAAAATGGTCCACATTGCAAAGGACTGCCAGGCGGCCGGTATCTTAACGAGCAAGGACTACCAGGGATCCCTGAGGACAAATCTCGCCAGAAGCGGAGTTTCGGCATCCGGAGTCGACGTCGACTACATTTCCGGCCTTCGGTGGATCGCGACGGAAGACTTCGTCGATAAGATTTCCGACGAAACGTTCAACGGCGCCTCGAATAACGGCGCCTCGAATAGCGGCGCCTCGAAGCTGCTGTTTCTCCAGTACACGTCGGGGTCGACGAGAGATCCCAAAGGCGTGATGGTCACGCACGAAAACATACTGCATAACTGTCCGCTGGTGATCGACCATCCCGAGCCGGTAGTCGTGTCCTGGCTTCCGCAGTATCACGATATGGGGCTTATCGGGTGCTATCTTTATCCCGCGCTCAAAGGCGGCACCACATACGGCTTCGCTCCGACAGACTTCATTCAGCGTCCGGCCCTGTGGTTCGACACCATCAAAAACTATGGGGCCAGCGCCTCCGCGGCGCCCAACTTCGCTTACGATTATTGCCTGCGCGCCGGGCGGCTTTCGAAGGAGAGTTTGGAAAATTGCGATCTCAGCTCGCTCAGGTTGCTGATGGCTGCCGCGGAACCCATCAAACCCGGTACGTACAGAGGGTTTCTGCAGGCATTTCAGCCCTACGGACTTAAGTCGGCCAGCTTCTTTGTCGCTTACGGGCTGGCCGAGAATACTCTGGCGGTTTCGCACGGTGGGCGCAATATCGTTTCACTGAGCAAGAACGCCATCACGCTGGGGAAGGCCCGCATGACCACAGAGGTTTCCGAAATCGCCTCGGCCACTGAGATTGTCAGTTGTGGAACTCCACTCGCGGGCCTCACCGTAAAGATCGTCGATCCTGAGAAGCACGTTGCTCTGGGGCCCGGTCATATCGGCGAGATTTGGGTCGCTGGAGGTAGTAAGTGCGAAGGTTATTGGAATAATCCGGAACTCGCGCTGAAGATGTTTCATGCCCGGCTGGTGGACGACAGCCCCTATGACGATGGCTACCTTAGGACTGGCGACATGGGTTTCTTGCACAATGGCGAACTCTTCGTTTGCGGCCGTATCAAGGACATGATTATCGTCCGTGGGCAAAACTATTACCCGCAGGATATCGAAGAAGTGGTGGAGAAAGCATCCGCCCTGATCCGCACCAATTGCGTTGTCGCGTTCCAGATACACGAAGACAGCGAGCCGGCATTGGCGGTAGTTGCCGAAGTGAAAAACCCTAAAGCGCTTCCGGAGGCGCTGAAGATGGCCGCCGCCATCCGGAATTACCTCAATGTGGAAGTGGCGCTGATTTCCTTCATAGCACCCCGTGCGATACCAAGGACCAGTTCGGGCAAAATCATGCGCCACAAAACTAAGCAGATGTGGCTGGAAGGTCAGTTCACCGTTCTCTCGGAGTTTTCCAGGGAAAAAGATGCCGGACCGTCAAGCTTAAGTGTTGACGGCCAGTCGCCCTTTGAGGTATTGAAAGCCCGCTACAACCTGACCGGCACGGAATCGTACAACCTAGTTGAAGCGGGCCTGGATTCCCTAGATCTTGTCGTGTTTATGCACGAGATCAAAGAGCTCTTGAAGGGTACTGGCGCCGATGTGCTGGCCAGGCAAGTTGATATCGGGCTCGTCCAGCGTGTCGGCGTAGCCGAGCTGTTCGGACTGGCCGAACAGTTGATACGTGCTCCCGAGGAGGCACTGGTGCAGCTGCGTACTTCCTTGGCGGCTTTCCGTGACGAGCGGCGCGCGGAGGAAAAGCGGATGATGAGCAACGACCGGAAGCTCATCTTCGATCCCCCGGCGCCCGCATTACTACCCGAGATACCAAGCTTGAACCATGTGCTGCTTACGGGTGGCACCGGCTTCATCGGACCGTTTCTGGTGAAAAGTCTGCTGGAACAGACGCCGGCGAAGATCTATGTTCTGGTCAGGTCTTCGGACGAGCAACAGGGCAGGCAAAGGCTGAGGGCGGCGATGGAAACGATGGGGCCTTGCGCGGCCGGCCTGATGCAGATGTTCGAGGCTCGCGTGATTCCCGTTTGCGGAGATCTCGGGCAGGCAAAGCTGGGCCTGACGCAGGAAGTCTGGGATTTCCTCGCAAGCGATATCGACACGATCTTCCATAACGGTGCAACCGTAAACTACCTCTTCAATTACGACCGGATGCGTGACGCTAACGTGCTCGGAACCAACGAGGTCTTAAAACTGGCGTTCGAAGGCCGGCCCAAGAGTTTCAATTACGTCTCCACGACCTTCGTGTTCGGCTGGGCAGTTAAGAAGGTGCTTTACGAGACGGACATGAACAAGGATATGGAGCTTCTCGATTTTGGATACAGCCAGTCCAAATGGGTAGCGGAACAGGTGGTTATCGACGCCCGCGGCCGGGGACTTACTACGCGGATTTTCCGGCCCGCTCTCGTTAGTCCATCCGTTACAGGCGGAGGCAATAACTTCGACATAGCCGTTCGCTTAGTTGCGTTCATGGTGAATCACGGCATTGGGGTGGATGCTCTGAACCAGGTTAGTTTCGTTCCCGCAGACATCACGGCTAACAATATCGTTGCCATTTCCACCACTCCCGGCACCGCTAATAAGACTTATCATGTTACCAGGGACGATTACGCGAATATGCTGGATATTACCGGTCTGATTACAAAGGCGACCGGGCGGCACTTCGAGGTGTTTAGCCTTCCCGACTTCGTTCCTGAGCTGATCGGGAGATGCAGGAAGGAAGATCTGCTCTTTCCGCTGCTGGACTTTCTGGTGGGCTCGGTGGACAACATCTCAGCGATGGAGTTCAAACGCTATGACAGCTCCTGCTATCAAGCGGCTCGGAACGCTTCCGCATGGGGCAAGCCGGACCCGTCTCTCGAAGACACGGTCAACGGCATCCTGAGATTCATGCGGCGAAAAGGGATCATCCCGGTGGCCCCTCGTGAACTCAGCACCTTGGCCGCCGGCCGGTAGGCATTTGAGCGTTACCGCTTCCGAAACACCATCTTCTCCTTGAGTTGCCGGCCGCTTTCCAACGTGCCTGTCGTGGTTACTGTCATCTGTTGTCCATCGGCGGGAACCACCCACCGATCCCGTTGAGCAACTTTATCGTCTCGCCGGTAGATCGAATCGACGGTGTGAGCGTCGACAAGTTCGAGCGTCACGGTATCGTTGGTGGAGTTTTTCAGATCGTATTCCTTGCCGTCGAAGCGGGCGGTATAGCTGAAATCACCCGAGAAACGGACCCCATCCTTTCCGTCCGCCTCGATTTTGAGCATCAATCCTTGCCGCAAACGAGTCTTGCTGAGATCCTGCGTCCAATCACCAGCGAACAGGTCATCGGCGACCTTCGTGCCCCCGCTCCGCGTCCACACGGTGATCTGATCGGCGCGGCCTTGCTGTGAAGTCGTGCTCGTTAACTCGTTACCATCGCTCGAGATTCTGTCATGAATCGTCGCCACGATAGTTCCATCCTTTTTCTCTATGATCTCGACTTGATGCTTACCGATCCTGCGGAGCTCGATTTGATTAAACGCCGGATTGCCTTGTACGGAGGTTTCATGTCCATCAAACTTCGCCGTGAAATCGACGTGGGTGCCGCCTGAAACTACTACGTGCACGGCATGGTGTAGAGATGTGATGGAGATTTTGTTGGGGGGATCCAGGGAAGACTCCGCGGAAATGAGCGTCCAGGAGCCGATGCGTGGATCCGCGGCGGCGCCCAGGTGAATGGCGGCAATCAGCCCGAGCGACGCGAGTTTACGCAATCGATCCTCCTAAATCGAAGCTTCAACCAATCTTCGCAGATCCCAGAATACAGGCAGGTGTGGAGCACGGGTGCCAGCATGAGATCATAAATCTCGTGCATACGGGCCGCTTCTGGCTGGCAGGGGTAGTCCTTGCCGCCGTCCTCGCGCTGCTTCCATTTTCCTTCCACGCCGAGCGCCATCTGGAGACTGCAACGCGGGTGGAAGGCAGCGAAGCGGAAACTGTCGCGCAGGAGTTAGCCAGTCGTTTTCGTTCGCCATTCGTTGACCGCGTGGTCCTGGTGATTCAGGGAATCCCACCGGCGGATTCGGAGGGGGGCGAGCAAGCGTTGGCAACGATTGTGGAGGGACTCAGAGGGGAACGCGGCGTATCCGGAATCGTCTCCTATCTCGATTTGCGCGATCCGATTTTCCTCGGTAGGGGAGGAGCAACCTTTGTTCTTGTGGGACTCGCGTCGACCGAGGGTCCCGTCGAGTCGCTCGTTCCCGTGCTCCACGAGCGGGCGAACTCGCTTCAAAATCGATTGCGAAGTCGTTATCCGGCGGTGAAGATCGAACTGACGGGCGAGACGCCTCTGAATTTCGACATTCGGAAAGCTAGCGCCGATCACGACACTCCTGTATGCTGAGTTCACGGAAAGGATGAGGAAACCATGCGCCTGCCGATCGCCGTTTTCACTTTGTCTGCATTCGCTGCTGCCGCCAACGATCCCCTGCTCCTTCAAAAGCCAACGCTGAGCAGAACCCATATTGTCTTTTCGTATGCGGGCGATTTGTGGAGCGTCCCTCGTGAAGGCGGCGACGCCGTCCGGCTCACTAGCGGACCGGGAATCGAAACCGATCCGGCGTTCTCGCCCGACGGCAAACTGATCGCTTTCACTGGCGAGTATGACGGCAACGTCGATGTGTTCGTCCTGCCCGCGTCCGGCGGCTTCCCCAAAAGACTAACGTGGCATCCCGCACCGGACCGCGTCCTGGGCTGGACGCCGGATGGCAAACGAATCATCTTCAGCTCCACGCGTAACGCCTATTCCCGATTCGCGGAGATGTTCACCGTCCCCGCCGAGGGAGGAGTTGAGGAAAAGCTGCCGTTTCCCACCGGTTACGAGGCGTCCATGTCCCCCGACGGCAAATCGATCGCCTACGAACCGATCGGCAAGGCATTTACGATGTGGAAGAGATATCGCGGCGGGCAGACCTCGCGCATCTGGGTGGCGCGCATGTCCGATAGCAGCGTCGCTAAAGTACCGCGTACGAACTCCAATGACTTTAACCCCATGTGGGCTGGCGATAAAGTGTATTTCCTTTCCGACCGCAACGGAGCTGTCACGCTATTTTCCTATGACGTGAAATCGCAAGCCGTTCGCGAGGCCTTCCCGAACACGGGTCTGGATTTGAAATCGGCCTCAGCCGGACCGGATGCGATCGTGTATGAGCAGTTCGGCGGAATTTCTTTGTATGACCTGAAGTCGGAGAAGACGAAACCGGTTTCGATTCGCGTGCAGGGCGATTTTCCGGAGATCCGCTCTAAGTTCGTGAACGTGGCGCGAACGCTCGGGAGCCCGGCGGTCTCGCCCAACGGAGCGCGGGCCGTATTTGCGGCGAGGGGCGATATCGTCACAGTGCCGGCGGAAAAAGGCGATCCGCGCAACCTGACGAACACCCCGGGAGTGATGGAGCGTGAACCGCAATGGTCTCCGGATGGAAAAAGCATCGCGTACTTTTCCGACGAATCGGGCGAGTACGCCCTGCATATCGCGCCGCAGAGCGGCGAGGGCCAGGTGACCAAGATCGAGTTAAAACCGGGTTTCTACCGGTCATTACGATTTTCGCCGGACAGCAAAAAAGTCGCGCTCGTCGATAGCTTCCAGAAGCTCTGGTATGTCGATCTTGACTCGAAGAAACAGATCGAAGTAGATCAGGACACCTATCAGACGCGCAGCGGCGACATCGCGGGAGCGTGGTCGCCTGATAGCAAGTGGCTCGCATATTCCAAGGTGCTCCCGAACGAGCTGAGCGCCATTCATCTCTTCTCTCTCAGCGGAGGCAAGTCGACGCGCGTTACGGACGGAATGAGCGATGCCGATAATCCCGTGTTCGACAAGGACGGAGGGTATCTGTACTTTACGGCCAGCACGAATGCCGGTGAAAGCCTGGGACTCGACGTGCACGCGGTGGGCCGCAATGCGACCAGCTCCATTTATCTGGTCGTACTCGACAAGTCGCAGGCTTCGCCGCTTGCTCCCGAGAGCGATGAAGAAAAGATCGCCGACGAGAAGAAACCCGATGCGCCGAAGTCCGATGCCGAGAAAGCCAAGCCGAGCGCGCCGGTCGTGACGATCGACCTTGACGGTATCGATCAGCGCATCCTGGCAATGCCGATGCCGCCCCGACGCTACGTGGATCTCCAGGCCGGAAAGGCGGGAACGCTGCTGGCGCTGGAGCTCATGCCGGCGCCGGCGCAGGCCGGGGGAGAGAACGGCCCTCCGGCGCCCGCAACATTGTCAGTGCATCGCTACGATCTGAAAACCCGCAAGAGCGATGCGCCCCTTTCCGGAGTTCGAAACTTCACCATGTCGTTCGGCGGCGAGAAGGCGCTGTACCGTCAAAAAGACGACTGGATTATCGCGGCCCTCAGGCCGATGCCGAACGGTCCCGCGGATGGTCCCGGGCCCGGCGGTCCGCCGGCCGGAGCGCCCCCGCCGACTCCGTTGAAAACGGGCAACATCGAAGTTCACGTCGATCCCATTCAGGAGTGGAAGCAGATGTATCGCGAGGCCTGGCATACGGAGCGCGACTGGTTCTACGATCGCAATATTCACGGGCTCGACTTGAAGGCCGCCGAGATGGGAACCGGCGGCGGAGATCTCCCTGAAGTGAAACGCACGCAGACGGGACTGCTCGGGGCCGATTACGAAGTTGCCAATGGCCGCTATCGCTTCGCGCGCGTCTACAACGGCGAGAACTGGAATCCGCAGCTTCGCGCGCCGCTCACTCAGCCGGGCGTCAACGTGAAGGCCGGCGAATACCTGCTTTCGGTGAACGGCCGCGATGTCCGGCCGCCGGAGAACGTGTACAGCTTTTTCGAAGAGCTGGCGGGAAAATCGGTACTGCTGCGCGTCGGGCCGGACGCGGGCGGCGCGGGCTCCCGAGACGTGACCGTGGTTCCGGTTGCGAATGAAACCGGATTGCGCAACCTGGCGTGGATCGAAGATAACCGGCGAAAAGTGGATCGAATGACCGGCGGAAAAGTGGCGTATATCTACATGCCCGATACCGCGAATGGAGGACTGACGGCGTTCAATCGCTACTTTTATGCGCAGATCGGAAAGGACGCCGCGATTGTGGACGAGCGCTTCAACGGCGGCGGTCTGCTCGCCACCGACATCGCTGAAATCCTGAACCGCAAAGTTCTCAGTGCGGCGTCAAATCGCGTGGGCGACCCGCTGATCCAGCCTCAGGGAATCTTCGGACCAAAAGTCATGCTCATCAACGAGCGCGCAGGCTCCGGCGGCGACGCAATGCCATGGTACTTCAGGCGGGCCGGCGTCGGAAAGCTCATCGGAACGCGAACCTGGGGCGGGCTTGTGGGCATGGCCGGCGGGCCGGGTTTGATGGACGGCGGTTTTGTGGGAGCGCCCAGTTCCGGTATATACAATCCGATCACGGGAGAGTGGGAAGTCGAAAATATCGGCGTGCCGCCGGACCTTGAAGTAGAACAGGACCCCGCCTTGGTTCGCCAGGGCCGCGACCCGCAACTGGAAAAAGCGATCGCCGTCGTGATGGAGGAGTTGAAGGAGACGCCACCGCCAAAGCTTCGCCGGCCGCCTTTTCCGAACTACCACCGCACGGCATCGCAGTAGTTGGGGCGAGTGGAATCAGACTCCCTGTTGAGGATGGATATAGAGGCGAGCTTCAAGGAAACGGAAGAATACGGCAACAGGCAGCCTAGTGCAACGTCGACCAACACGGAACCCTCGGGTCCCAACTCTCATCGATCGTTCGCCTGCGCCCGGTCGAAATCGGGCCCGGACCCAGGCCTGGCGGAAAGCTACCGTTAATGCTTCATAACGGATCACGTCCGTCCACAGCAGACCATCTGGGCATGCTCAACAGCCGCATCAAGGACTTCTACGATATCTGGTTTCTTGCGCGGACATTTTCGTTTGACCTCAGAATTCTCAGCGCCGCACTCCAGGCTACGTTCGACCGTCGCAAGACCGAGTTGGAGCCCGGCCGCTTGAAAACTCTTCTCGTTGAGCTGCCGGGCGACGGCGCGAAACGAACGCAATGGCGCGCGTTCCTCCGGAAAAGCGGCCTTGCCGCGCCAGACGACTTTGCCATTGTGAACGGCGCCATTCGGGAGTTCCTCATGGCCCCGGCCAGTGTAGGGCGTGAGATAGCGGGTAGATAGCCAGCCGGTGGACCATGGCAAGGCCGGGAAGAACCGGGGTCACAATCGACGGCGTAAGGGTGCGTGGTGGAAGACTTCGAAACGCTCTCGGAGAAACTGGCGCGCGTCACGAACGAGTGCGAGCGACTGCGCGAGAGAACTCGCGAGTGCGCGAACTCCTGAATCAACAGACTCCGCGCTCGATGAAGTCTCTTGTCGTGGCCGAGCAAGGCCGCTCGGAACCCACTCAGGCTTCCCCGGAAAGGATACCCAGCCGTAACGAATCGGCCATGTCCGAGTTGTCGGTAGCCGGAAAGATCGTTTTGTTCCGATCGCGAGTAATCCCCATGCCATCTCGCCGCCCACTCTTGCGGCAAACGGCGTGATCTGTCCCGTAGGTCGGTTCTGCGCTGAGATCTCCAACACTCTCGGGGTACCCTCTGCGGACCATTCCTCGCTATCGCGTTTGCAATATAACGGAGCTAGTTATAGCATGAACGTACGTGATCCAAGAGCTTCGCGGAGAAGCGGACCAAAGAGCTCTTCGAAACCGGAAAGAGCCGCCGCTGGAACTCGATAGCTCGCGCGGCGGTGCGTAAACTGGTTCAGTTGGATTCGGTCAGCACCTTGGATGAATTGAATGCGCCTCCAGGAAACCGATTAGAGGCTCTAAAGGGCGATCGTGCCGGGCAGCATAGCATTCGCATAAGCGATCAATGGCGGATCTGTTTCCGGTGGGAAAACGATGGCGTTTGCGACGTCGAGATTGTCGACTATCACTAAGGGACGGAGGAAACGAAGGCATGAGCATCAAGCGTCCTGGACGGGGCTGGAACGTGACGCGTACGCCTGTTCACCCGGGTGAAATGCTCCGTGAAGAGTTTATGAAGCCCTTGAGGATTTCGATCAACGGGCTCGCCCTGGAACTGCACGTACCGGTCACCCGGGTCAGCGAAATTGTAAACGAACGCCGCGGAATTACGGCGGATACGGCGTTGCGTCTGGCGCGCCACTTTGGCGCCAGCGCCGATTTCTGGATGAATATTCAAAAAGAGTACGAATTGACTCTAACTCGGCAGCGGTCGTTGAAGATCATCGAGAAGCAGGTGAAGCGGCGTATCGTTGCAGCATGACCGGCGAACAGTAGCGTTTTTAGGGTGCGGGGCTCATCGGAAATGCATGGGAGCGATCGGCTGAAGAACCGCTCCCGATTACGTCACTTTCCTGGACGGTGTGCGTGGCGGTAGCATCGGACGTGAGCTATCGCAAGTGTCATTCGCCGGTCGTCGGACAGCCCGTAACACAGATATGGGAAGGCT
>JBEKUT010000082.1:0-19681 GCA_049514735.1 Bryobacteraceae bacterium | reverse complement strand
ACAAGCGGGCGATTTCATCATTCGGTGGCGCCGCTAGGGATTCGGCAAATTGTGGATATTTCGTACCAACAATGAAAGGAGATTTATGTCCGCATACGTTTCCGGATTCTTGATTGGAGTAATTGTTGGCCTTCGCTCCATGACCGGGCCGGCCGTCGTCAGTTGGGCGGCTCGTCTCGGCTGGCTGCATGTAGAAAACACTTGGCTCGCTTTTCTCGGCTACGCGGTCACGCCGTATATTCTGACTTTGGCCGCGATTGGAGAATTGGTCGCCGACAAGCTGCCGAATACACCGAGCCGCAAAGCGCCGCCCGGTTTCATCACGCGTCTGCTCAGCGGAGCCTTGTGCGGAGCCGCCGTCGGCGTCTCGGCCGGCAGCATGATCGGCGGCCTCATCGCCGGAATAATTGGCGCTGTTGCCGGAACTTTCGGCGGATACGAATTCCGGTCCCGTCTGGTAAAGGCTACCGGAGGAAAAGACTTGCCGATAGCGCTGCTTGAAGACTTAATCGCCATCGGCGGTGCGTTCCTTATCGTTTCGCGTTAACAGAACCCGGCCGTACAGGCGTGAAATAATCGGTACCCAGCGCTCGATAACCCTCGCGGCTTTGTAACTCTGTCCAACCTTCGCCGAGCGTTACCGAGCCGCGCCCGGCAGGAAGCGGTCAGTCGAATTGAGCCGCCGGCGGCCGGCGCTTATGAAAATCCGTGCGACTCTGAAACTCGCGCCCTATCTTCAACAGCGTGTTTTCAGAAAACGGCCGGCCCACCAACTGAATCCCGATCGGCATACCGTCCGCGAACCCGCAGGGCAGCGACAGCGCCGGCAATCCCGCGAGATTTCCAGCCGGAATCAACCCAGTAAAACCGGGATCTTTGGGACGAGGCCGATCCGGCAGCGGGCGGTCCAGCGGCTGAGTAATCTTAGGAGCGGGGCCCAGCCGCGAGGGCGTCACCAAGACGTCGAGATCGTCCAGCACAGCGCGCAAGCCCTGCTGTACCATGCTGCGGACGCGCATCGCCTGCAGATAATCCTTCGCCGGAATCTCCAACCCAGCTTTGAGGCCCGCGATCTGTTTCTGGTCGCGCAATTGGTCTACCTTGCCGCTGGTAATGAGCTGCTCGAAAACCGCTGAAGCCTCCGCTGAAACGATCGTGCTCGCGATCGGGCCATACGGATAATCGGGCAGCTTCGGCTCAGAGATCTGAACACCCATCTCGCGAATCACCGCGAGCGCTTTCGCGAAATCCGGACGCGCCGCTGGTTCCGCCCACTCTTCGAAATCGACCGGCGCAAATCCGACCTTGATCATGTTCAGGCCGCGCATGTACTGCGGCACGTTGTAAAAACTCTTGCCGGCGGACGCGGGGTCGTTGCCGTCGGCGCCTGCAATCGCCTGTAGAACATATCCGCAATCGTCTGCCGAACGGCAAATCGGCCCGATCTTGTCCATGGTCCAGGAGAGCGGCATCGCGCCGTAACGGCTCACCAGGCCGTAGGTCGGACGCAGACCGGTGCATCCGCAAAAAGCGCTCGGAGTGATTATGGACCCCGATGTTTCCGAGCCCAAAGCAAACGTCACCAATCCCGCGGCGACAGCGATGGCCGAACCGCTCGAAGACCCGCCGGACCAGCGCGTGATATCCCAGGGATTCAATCCCGGACCCGTGACGGACGCCGACGCGTAGCGGTAACTCGGACCGCCCGCCAGTTCTATCATCGCCAGCTTCGAGGTGAGAACCGCTGCCGATTTCTCAAGCTTCTTGATGACCGTCGCGCTCTCGTCGAAGACTTGGCCGGCGTAAGGCGGCGCGCCCCACACGGTTGGCTCTTTGGCGACGCTGAGCAGGTCTTTCGCTCCAAACGGGATGCCCTGCAAGGGGCCGCGATGGCGCTCGATCTTCATGTCGTCGTCGACATTCTTCGCGGCTTTGATGGCGCGTTGCGGCAATAGAAGCGCCAGCGCATTATAATGCGGCCCGAGTTGTTCCATGCGCGCGACGAAGGCTCGAACCAACTCGACATCCTTGAATTCTTTTTTCTTCAGCCGCTCGTTCAGTTCTGTTATGGTGGCGAAAAATACGTCGTCGGGAATCGAAGCAGCCATTGAGATCCGCTACGCCTTGAAATGAACGGCCGGTTCCACCGACATGGAAACCACGACCTTCCCAAGCTGATCGCCATTCCGGCGATTTTGTTCGATCGCGGCCTTCAGCTCGTCCTCGGGATTCTGCGGAATTTCCGCCGGGGGCGGCGCCTGAGCCATCAGAGCGGCGGGCGTCACGAGCATGATTTCGCGTCGCGTCATTCCTGTAAATGTAGCACCAGGGCCTGTCAATGTAGTATCGCGCCCTATTCCGCCGCCGCTTCCGAAGCTCGCTGTCCCAGCGCTTCGAACGCCGCTTTCTCCATCGCCGAACGTGGCGCCGATTCTCCGGTCCAAATCTCGAATTGCCGCACGGCCTGCTCCAGGAACATCTCCAGGCCGTGAATTACCGTCTTGCCCTGTTCCAACGCACGCCGTATAAGCGCCGTCTCGAGCGGGTTGTAGACGATATCGAAAACGATGTCGGCCGGAATGCGCTCTTCGAAAAAACTCTCTTCGATTTTCGGAAACATCCCGATTGGCGTGGCATGCAGGAAGACATCGAAGTGGCGGGAATCCACCTGTTCGCGCATCAACGGCTCTGCGCCGCAGACCTTCGCGAGCGCGCGGACGCGGTCGGGATTGCGTCCCACCAGCGAAACTTTGGCGCCGCTATCGGTCAATGCGAACGCCGCGCTTCTGGCTGCCCCGCCGTTCCCCGCAATCAACACGGAGCATTTTGCGACGCGCAGATGACGGGCCAGCGGCACCGTGATGGCGTCGGCATCGGTGTTCGCGCCGCGCCACTTACCGGCTTTCTTCCAAACTGTATTGACAGCGCCGATGCGCCGCGCCAGTGGATCGACGATGTCGAGATACCGCAACACTTTTTGCTTATGCGGAAGCGTCACGCTGAATCCTGCCAGCGGAAGTTCGTCCGCCAAAACAAAAAAATCCTTGAGCTGGTGTGCGTGGACCAGAAATGGAAGATATATCGCGTCCAGCCGCCGCGCCTGGAATGCCCGATTGTGGACGGCCGGCGAAATAGAGTGCCGCACCGGATCGGCGATTACGCCATACGTCTTCGCTGCGCGCGAAAACTTGTCGACGCGATAAGTATGCCGCAGATGCCGTGCGCTCACTTGTCCCGCGGCCGTTCCTTCCACGGCGTTCGGAGCCGCGTACGTGAACAGACCACCCCAGGCCGGCGAAAGGACCCGCGAAGCAAAGCCGATCTCGCCCATCGAGAGCAAGATCAATGGAACTCTCGGATTCGATTTGGCAAGCGCCAGCAGGCGATAATTGTCGGACGGTTTGCGTGCCGTGGTGGCCAGCTTATAAGCATCCGCGCCCACTTTCTGCATGCGCCGGAAAACGTTTTCGAGTGCGGGCGTGCCTTCGTAATTGTGATACGACAAGACCACCAGCGCGCGTCCGCGGAAATGATCGAGCCGCGCCGCCACATTCTCCGCGCTTTCGATTTCGACATCCACGGCGCGCGCGCCGGCGTCCACGGCCGCGTCCAGTATTCGCACCTGCTCCTCGATGCTGCCGTTAAACCGTCCCTGGTTCTGGTGCCGCCGGCAGGTCGCCAGTATGGTGCAGTCGGGATGCTGTTCCAGGAGGCGGCGAATAGCTTCCACGCCCTCTTCCGGATCGGCCAGATAATCCAGCCGGAATTCGAAAAACGATTCGCCGGCGTCCACCTCGCGCCGGGCGTGTTCCAAAAGCTTCTCCGCATCCGGAAAGCCCATCGCGATACAAATACGTGGTAGCGAGGTACGAGCCATTTGTTTCGATTCAGAACGCAAAGGGAACGATCGGACGCCGCATGCAGGACTCAAGTCCGTAATTTCACGGCGCTGGCCGGGCTCCGATTGCGCGGGTCTCTCTAGAGTGCTTCAGGATATCATGGGTCGTGACCGTTCCGCCCGCCGGCGCGCAGGGCGTAATATCATACGACAGCGGAGGAACTAATGAACCAGACCGAGGTTCTGGTCGTGGGCGCCGGACCCGTTGGCCTGACACTGGCAGCGGAGCTGGCGCGGCGGGGAGTTCCATCCCGCATTATCGACCAGTCCGTAGGCCCGTCGACAACGTCGAAAGCGATTGCCATTCAACCCCGCACGCTCGAGATCTTTAGCCACATGGGCCTTGTAGATGAAGTGATGGCCCGCGGCTTCGTGGTGGGCGCGGGGAACTTTTATCTCAATGGCAGGCCGCTTGCGCGCGTCGATTTTCACGACCTTGATTCGCCGTACGGTTTCATCGTCGATCTCCCGCAGAACGAAACCGAGGAAGTACTGCTCGAACACCTCGCCCGTAACGGCCTGCAGGTGGAACGCGAAACCAGATTGCTTCGTCTGGAACAGGACCCCTCAGGCGTGTCCGTCGACGTCGCAGGCCGTGAGCGTAGCGAAACATTGCGCTGCTCCTACGTTGTCGGTTGCGACGGCGCCTACAGCACCGTCCGCCACACCCTGGGATTGAAATTCGAAAGTTCGCCGGTTCCGGAACTCCTCGTTCTCGGCGATGTCATGGTCGACTGGCTCTATCCGCACGAGTTCCACATGTTCATGCATGCGGATGGATTCCTGGTCTGTTTTCCCCTACAGGGCGGCCGTTACCGGCTCATCGCGGAAGTCACCGCGCAGGAGTTGCCGCTCATTCCGGGTGCGGAACATCCGCCCAAAGCGACGCCGGAACGTTTCCGCGAGATCGTGCGCCGGCGCGCCCAGGCCGATGGCGATATCGGCGACGTGACTTGGCTCGCAGGCTTTCGGATTCAACACCAAGTCGTTGAGCAATACGGCCAGGGCCGAGTTTTCGTCGCTGGCGATGCCGCGCACGTTCCCAGCCCGGCGGGCGGACAAGGAATGAACACCGGCATCCAGGACGCGTGCAATCTCGCGTGGAAGATCCAACTGGCGCTACGCGGCCACGCGTCGGCGGGACTCCTCGATAGTTACTCCGCCGAGCGCGCCCCCGTCGGCCGCAGCATGGTCGCTTTGTCGGATCGCCTCGGTCACTCGGCGCCAGACGATGTCTCCACGCTGGTGGAACAAATCTCGGAAATTGGGATCCACTATCGCAACAGCCCCATTGTGAGCGAGGATTGGCAGGGTGACGGCGGTCCGCAACCGGGCGATCGCGCTCCTGTGATCGGCCTCAACGGCACGGCGCATCATGTGCTTTTATTCGCGGGCGATCAACCGGATCTCGAGGCGCTCAAACGCATCGGCGATTTGATGCCGAAAGGAATCGTGGGGCCCCGCTTAGTCGCGAGACAGCCGCTTCCCTGGAACTACCCCGTGCTGTTAGATGAGGATGGTTCCATTCACAGCAAGTACGGCGCAACATCCTCCTGCATGTACTTGATCCGGCCGGATGGATATATCGGCTATCGCGCCTTGCCGGCGCAGCCCGACCAGATCGAGGCGTATCTGAGAAAAGTTTTCCGCTAAGCGTCGCTGCAACGAAAACTCCGTTCTGAGCCGTGACCGGAAGGAAGCGGTTCCCCCACTTGTTTCGATCGGAAACGTTCAGCGCTCACCCAACGTCTTCCACACATTGTAGGCCCCACGTGCGCGGCTATAATTAGGACAATCGTCATGAATCGCAAGCTGTTCGTTTTGACATTTTGCGTGGCCTGCGCCTGTTCGGGTCAGCACAAAGAATATGAGCGTCCGGTGCGGCAGGCCGCGCGTGGAACGCATGGCGCGGTGGCCGCGGGATCGGAATTCGCCACGCAAGCCGGCATGCGCACTTACTATCACGGCGGCAACGCCGTGGACGCCGGACTCGCCACCATGTTCGCCGCCTGCGTGACCGAGTTTTCGCATTTCGGAGTTGGCGGCGAATCGCCCATTCTGATTCGGACTAAGGCGGGCAAGGTCTGGGCAATCGCCGGAGTCGGAACCATGCCGAATCTTGCGACCGCCGAAATGTTCCGCACCCGCAAAATGCAGCCCGGTGAAATTCTCAGCCTGGAGCCCGGCGGCCTCAAGGGCATCATTCCCGTCGCGGGAATCATGCCGGCTCTGGTGCCCAGTATGGTGGACGCGGGCCTTGTGGCGTTGCGGGAATTCGGCACCAAGTCTTTCGGAGAAATCGCGCAGCCGGCCGTCGAACTGGCCGACGGCTTTCCTATCGACGAAATGCGCGCCGGATCGATCGCCCGTTCACGCCGCTTCTTCGATCTGTGGCCGGATTCGAAGCGCGTGTTCATGCCCGGAGGACGAATTCCTTCCCCCGGTGAGATCTTCAGGCAGCCCGACCTGGCCAGGACTCTGCGCGCCATGGTGGACGCCGAAAAGAAGGCCCTCGCCGCCGGGAAGAGCCGCGTCGAAGCCATCGACGCCGTGCGCGATTATTTCTATCGCGGCGATGTGGCGCACAAAATCGACGCCTTCATGAAGGCCAACCACGGCCTTTTGCGATACGAAGATATGGCCGCTTTTCATCTGAAGCCGGAAGAAGCGGTCTCCACCGAATACCGCGGCTACAAGGTTTACAAGCCGGGTTTCTGGAGCCAGGGACCCGCTATGATTGAGGCGCTCAATATTCTGGAAGGCTTCGATATGAGATCGCTGGGCTGGAACTCCGCCGAGTACATCCACAAAGAAGTGGAAGCCCTCAAGCTCGCCTATGCCGATCGCGACACCTATTACGGCGATCCGAAGTTCAACCACATTCCGGAAGAGACGCTGCTTTCGAAAAGCTACGCCGCGGAACGCCGCAAACAAATTGGACCGAATGCGTCGCTCGATTTTGAGCCCGGCGTAATCAACGGCAAGAAGGGCAAACACCCCTCTGAATTGGATGCCATGTCCGCGCGGATCGACGATGAACTGATGGCGCGCGACACCACTTGCGTGGACGCCATCGACAAGGATGGCGTCATGATTTCGATAACGCCATCAGGCGCCTGGGAGCCATCCGTGATCGCGGGCGACACCGGCATTGAGCTAACCGAACGGGCGCAGAGCTTCATCCTGGTGGAGGGATCTCCCAACGAATTGGCCGGCGGCAAGCGGCCTCGCGTGACGCTCAGTCCGACGCTGGTAACGGAAGCGGACGGCCGCCCATACCTGGCATTATCCACGCCGGGCGGCGACAATCAGGACCAAAGCCTGCTGCAAATGATGCTGGATACAATCGAGTTCGGAATGAACCCCCAGGAGGCCGTGGAAGCGCCCCGTTACCAGACCCGGCACCTGGTTTCGAGTTTCGACAATCACTCCTGGAATCGCGGCGACCTGTTGCTCGACGAACGTATTCCCGCCGAAGTTTATCAGGAGCTAGTGCAGAAGGGTCACAAGGTCTCCACGCGCTCGCGCTGGGCCAGCGGCGCCGCGCCAGTGATGGTCCGGATTATGCCGGACGGAGCCATCGAAGCCGGCGCCGACCCATACGGCTACCGCGTCGCGCACGCATACTGATTTCAAGTGGGCACGCTGCCGCTCTTCGACGAGCCGCCGTCTTTCGACCGCGATCGTCTCAAAGCTAAACTCAACGAACTCGCCAGCGCGGGTGTGTTTATTGGCGCCAGTTCCTGGAAATACGAAGGCTGGATGGGCCAGATCTACACGCCAGATCGCTATTACTCCCGCGGCAAATTCTCTCAAAAACGTTTTGAACAGGAATGCCTGGCCGAATACGCCGAAACATTTCCCATCGTTTGCGGGGATTTTTCGTTTTACCAATTCCCGGCCCAAGAGTACTGGAATAAGCTCTTCAGTTCGGCCCCGCGCGGCCTGCGCTATGCCCTGAAAGTTCCAGAAGAGATCACCGTCAAATCGTTTCCGAAGCACGCCCGCTACGGTCCGCGCGCCGGCGGCGACAACCCCGCGTTCCTGGACGCCGCGATTTTTCACGCCATGTTCCTCGACCTGCTGCGTCCCTGGCGCGAGCAAATCGCAGTCCTGGTTTTCGAGTTCACGGCGTTCCCCAAATACAGCTATCGCGACGCGGCGCAATTTGTTCGCGAACTCGACCCGTTTCTTGCAGCGCTCCCCAGCGACTTTCGTTACGCTGTCGAAATCCGCAATGAAGAGTTCCTCACGCCGGAGTATTTCGCCTGCCTGCGCAGTCACGGCGTCGCGCACGTGCTGAATGCCTGGACTCGCATGCCGGAACTTCAAGACCAGATCGTGATGCCGGAAATATTCACCTCCGATTTCACTGTGATCCGTGCGCTGCTTCGGCGTGGGCGGCCGTACGAGCAGGCCATCGCTCAATTCTCGCCGTACAAGGAAACTCAGGATTTGAATCCCGGCGCCCGCGGCGCCATGCGAACCGTAATCTCTCGTGCGCGGGAACGCAATGAGCCGTCGTACATTTTTGTGAACAACCGCCTCGAAGGCAACGCCCCGCGCACTATCGAATCGCTCGTCGATTAGATTATTTAAGCCGCCAGCGATCCCCAACAAACTCGGCGTTTTCTTCCGACCAAGTCCCGAACTTTGTTGCCATCTGCCCGCCATCCACCAGCAGCGCGGCGCCCGTGATGAACGACGCCGCATCGGACGCGAGAAACGCAATCGCGTTCGCAACCTCCGCCGCTTCGCCGCCGCGTCCCAGAGGAATGTGCCGGAAATAATCTTTCAGCAATTCCGGTTGTGAGAAATGCGCCTCCGTCAACGGCGTCCGGATCAATCCAGGACAGACTGCATTCACGCGAATGCCATAAGGTCCGAGTTCGTTCGCGGCGGTATGCAGGATCCCGAGCAGGCCCGCCTTGGTGGCGTTGTAGGCTGTCAAATTGGACTCGCCATCATAGGAATTCGTGGACGCCGTGATAACGATCGCTCCGCGCCGCCGCGGGATCATTCGCCGTGCCGCTGCCCGCACCGTATTGAAAACGCCAGTGAGATTGACGGCCAGAGTTCGATCCCACAATTCGTCCGCTGTCTCGGCCAGCGTGGCTTGCGATCCAATGCCGGCATTTGCGATCACGATGTCCAGCGCGCCGGCTTGCTCGAACGCCAACTCCAGCGCGCGGCGGTCCGTAACGTCGGTCTCGAGATCCCAAACCAACCCCTCGGCGCCCGAAGTGCGCAGTAGCTCCGCCACAGCCCTTCCGATGCCGCTCGCCCCGCCAGTCACGACGGCCCTACGCCCACTGAAATCCCAAATCATGTCGATTGATTGTACGAAGCGCGGATGTAACGGCCGGCCGAACGGCGCACCGCCGCTTTGCCATCCGAAGCAACGGTCATGCCAGCGAACGCCCCGTAAATGCGGTCGAAGCGGAATGGCTCGACCGCCGCTACCAACCGCTCCACAGCCTGCGCGGCCAGTGGAATATAGTTCGGATAGCTGTACATGAAGCTCACCCAGCGGCGGTCGGGAACCACCTGGATGATATCGCCCGATAGCAGCGCGCCCTTCCCTCCAGCGCCGTTCGGCCAATGCAGCATAGTGCCGCCTTCAAAATGTCCGCCGCCGCGAATCAGTGTCAGACCACCGAATAGCGATTTCATTTCGCCGCCCCAATGTCGAATGGCGTCACCAGGACGCATCACCCACTCCCGGTCCGCTTCATGCAAATAGATGGGAACATCTCCCAGCGCGCGGCTCCATTCCAGCATCGTCGTGTAATAGTGCGGATGCGAAATAGCGATGGCCTTTGCGCCGCCGAGTTCGCGAATCGTCGTGAACGTCCGATCATCCACCAGGCTGAGGCACTCCCAGAGCAGATTCCCGTCCGGCGTCTGAAGCAGAAAAGCCCGCTGTCCGATGCCGAACTTCGGCTCGGTCACGAACGAAGTTAAGCCGTCCTCTTCCCCGTGAAAGCGATTGCGATAATCGCGGCGCAACTCGTCGAGCGTCGTCCACTGCTGTCCTTCGAGCCCCACATATTGCCGTTCATCCTCGCAGATGGGACATCTTGCCGACGCTTCCACCGACTCCGGAAACTGCGTGCCGCACGTAACGCAAATGAAGTTCACCGGTAATCTGATGCGGACGTTTTTATTTCGGTACCATGCACTTTAATGGCTCCCTCGTCGAAACCGATCCCTCCCGAAAAACAACAAGCTCTGGTCGATCGCCTGATGGGCGCATGCGGCGGCGCTTATTCTCCCGAAACGCGGCGCAAATATTTCATCACCGGCCCGCAGTGGGCCGCGGCGTACGAGGGCCAAGCTTTGTTCCACGCTCCGACTCGCCAGCCCGTCGGGTTTGAAGATGTCATCCGCAAATACGCGGAGATCGGCATCGGATACTGGTGCACCCACGACACTGACGTGATCCCCACCGAGGCGCTGGGAAAAGACGAACAGGCCGCTATTGTCGGCCGTATCAAGAACGCGCTTCAGTCGAACGGCCTGAAATGCTCCATGGTGACCACGGAAACGTTTTACAACGCCGTGTGGGCCGCCAGCCCCGCCGCGGAAGCGCCCGAAGTTCGCGACTACGCCTCGTGGAGGTTGCGCAACACGGTCGCCATCGGACACGAGTTGGGAGCGCAGTTCGCCGTCTACTGGCCCGGTTCGCTCGGCTACTATGTGCAAGGCGCGATCGACGAAATGGAGACATTGAAGTGGTACGCCGAGGGACTGAACTCGGCGTGCGAAGCCGACCTCGAGATCGCGACGAAATACAATCGGCTGCCGCTGAAGCATTGCCTGGAAGCGAAGCCGTTCGAGCCGCAGGCCGAAATCCTGCTGCCTACCAGCGACGCCATGCTGGGATTCATTGGCTCAGGATTACTAACGCATCCGGAAATGGTCGGTTTGAATCCTGAATATCTGCACGAGCTGATGTGGGGCGCCGCGCCTCGTGCCGCCCTTGCGCGAGCCCTTCTGGCCGGCAAGCTTTTCCATTTCGACATTAACGACGGCTATCGTTTGAAACACGACGTCGACATCGCGGTTGGCCTGGTGAATCCGCTCGACTGGCTGAATGTGCTGGTGCTCCTGCGCAGCCATAACTACAACGGACCGTTCAACCTCGACTACAAGCCGCCTCGCACGACAAGTAATCACGGCGTCTTCGCGGTGAGCTTCCCAACCGCGGTCGACCGTTTCATCACGCTCTGGGAAATGGCCGGCGAAGTGATCTCGGACCCCATCGTCAAGGAAGCGACGGACGCCCTCAAGTCCGGCGGCGGCGCGGCGGGAAGCAGGGATGCGCAGGCAATCGCGGCTGCAAATCGCGAGTTGTTATCGCTCCACGAACTGATCGCGCACCGGCTGTTCCAGATCCTGATCGGCTCGCATCGGGGGCGAAGCTATTCCGTATAACAATGGCAGTGCCGGCTCAGGCGAAGGTCGTTGAAAACTACATTGGTTCCTATACATCGCCCCCGTTCTGGGCCGGAGCGGCGATTGATGTTTCTGGTCTTGAGTCGTCGCGATTCACGGAGCTCATGAGAGAGGAAGTGTATCTTCATGAAGACGCCGCTTTCAATCTTCGAATTTCAAGAGACGGTATGCTCATGTTGCAGGTGCGCTCGCTTACACCTGTCGTTCGTGGCGAGTCAGTTCCACCTGAGCCAATTCAGGACACGGCCGCCTGGTGGGGCAAGTACCTCGACCATGTAAACACGCTCCACCTTCTCCTCGATTCCGCTGTTCTCTCAAAACTCAACCTCGCCTTGCTAAGTCTTACCGAGGTCACCTGGAGAGATGCGTTGATAATTAGATTTGAGGATGGCTATCTGAAAGGCGGCCCCTTCCTGCCAGACAGTTCCGCGGAATCACACCAGTTGTTGCGTTACGCATCGTACTGCTTTAGGGGAGACCCTTCCAACGATTCTCGAATTTTCTCACGTCGGATACTGCCGATCGAGGTCTTCGATTTGCTCAAGGATAACTTCGCCGCTGCGATTCGCCACCCATTCCTTATCCAATCCCTCGCCAGCGTTGCCCGCAGCCTTAGTCAGTATAAAGTCGGCAATTACAGTACGTCGCTATTGCTCTCCTGGTTCGTCATCGAAGCCGTGATTAACCAGGAATGGGATCGCTTCATTGATTCGAGTAATCGGGATCTAGAAAACGGCGTGAAACGAATCAATGCAGAACGGCGCAAACATCTTTCTTCAGGTCCCGATTACCCAATCAGCGTGGTATCGAATCTGCTGGAGCTTGCCGACGTTCTCCCATCGTCTGACTTTATGCGTATCGATCAGGTTCGTCGCTACCGCAACAATATCGTCCACTCTAAAGCTGGGTTTGTCTGCGGCAGCGAGCATTGCAAGATGGCAATTCAATTAGCACTCGATCTATGCACGAAAGATTCCTTTAAGATCCAGCCCAACTTCTTCTACTCCCTCATAGGTACACGCTAGACCCTCCCGGGTCGTGCGTGAGGGCCGCGAGGTTGGTTGAAAATCCCCATTTGATCGCCGCCCTTATACCCAAACGACGGTTGCAAGAGCAACAGATCCCCGCTCGCAGGACCGGGCACGCGCAGGCCGCCGACGAACGATTCGGCGGCGGCGCGGCGGGAAGCAGGGATGCGCAGTCGATTGCCGCTGCGAATCGGGGGTTGTCATCGCTCCAGAACTGATCGCGCACCGGCTGTTCCAGATTCTGATCGGCTCGCATCGGGGGCGAAGAATCGTTTAATGGGTTCTAGCCATCGGCACTTTAGGCGCGCCGCGCGTCGCCCGAACGAACAATCCAGCAAGCTCTTCCACCAACCATCAGTGGTGGCGAACGCATTATACTGGGAGCGTACTCCACCTCACGCCCAGCCAGTAATCTCAACAATCATCTCGCTCCGTATCTGCTACATACGCGAGTAGACACCAACCATCCGACGGCCCGAATCGTGTGGTGCCGTCCTTGTCGAACGATTCACGCATAGATCCAGCTCCGGCACCGTCGCCTCAGCAAATGGACAGTCTGGAAAAATACGGGCTATCCTGGAATTACGCACTCATGCGCCGATTTGGCCCTCTCATCGTCCTCGCGATCCTCTTCATAGTCGGCCGGGTCGGCATAACCTACATCGCACGTCTCAAGCAACTCGCCTCCGCCGCGCCCGCCAAACCGAATCGTCTCCCCGACGGCACCCAAGGAGCCGCGCAGGACTGGATGTATACGAAAACCGAGAACGGCAAGAAGATCATATCCATCAAAGCCAAGGGATTCGAGCAGGTCGAAGGCAAGATCAAGCTGACCGGCGTCGAGCTTCACATCTTCGACAAATACGGCAAGAAATACGACCAGGTCAAGAGCGCCAGCGCGGAGTTCGATGAGAAGGGGAACGAGCTCTACTCCGATGGCGACGTCGATATCACGATGGCCGTGCCCGCCGATAAGCCGGAAAACGAACCGCCTAGCGGAAAGCTCATGAGCATCAAGAGCTCCGGCGTCCATTTCGACAGCAAGACCGGGAAAGCCAACACGGACCGTGAAGCGACCTTCGCCTTCGACCGCGGCGACGGCAAATGCATTGGCGCCGAGTACGATCCCAACACCCGCGAACTTCACATGAAAAGCGCGGTTATGTTGAACTGGCGCGGTACCGATCCCGCCACTAAGCCCATGCATATCGAGACCAGCGATCTGGTTTATAAAGAGCGCGATGGCAAGGTTTTCTTAACGCCTTGGTCGAAGCTCATCCGCGACACCATGATTATGAACGCGGGTCCGGCCACGGTGTCGCTCAATAAAGGCCAGATCCAACTGGTGGAGACAACCGCCGCGCAGGGAACGGACCAGCAGCCCAAGCGCAAACTGGACTACGGCGCCGACAATTTAAGGATTGAGTTCGATAACGACAACCAGGTCCAGAAGATCATTGGCACGCAGAACGCGCGACTGGTTTCGTCCGCCGACACCGGCGTCACGCGCCTGACCACGGACCGCGTCGACATGGACTTCGATGTGACCACGAAGGATAGCATCCTCAAGACCGCGGTCGCCACCGGCCACAGCGTCGCGGAGTCGCTGCCGATAGCGAAAACGGGCGATCCGCCGGAGGCCCGCGTTCTCAAGAGCGAAGTGATCAACACCAAGATGCGCGATAACGGCCAGGAGATCGAGAGCGTCGAGACGCCCGGTGCAGGCACCCTGGAATTTATTCCGGCCACTCCCACGCAATCGCATCGCTGGATGAACGGCGATCGTATCTGGATGACCTACGGCCCGGACAATCAGCTTCAAACATTCCGCTCCGTGAATGTCTGGACGAAGACCGAGAAGCCCAAACCTCCCAACGCCAAAGAGAAGCCTGCTCCCGCCCAGACGTGGAGCAAGGATATGCTGGTGAGCTTTCAGCCGCATAGTTCCGACATCGACAAACTGGAGCAGAATCACGATTTCCGCTACGAAGAAGGCGATCGCAAAGCCAAAGCCGACCGCGCTCTGCTCGATCAGCGGAAGAATCTCATCGACCTGATTGGAGGGGCTCGCGTGTGGGACAGCACCGGCTCGGCCGATGCGGACCACATCATTCTCGATCAAAAATCAGGCGATTTTATGGCGGAAGGCAACGTGCGTTCGGTGCGAATGCCGGATAAAAAGAGCGGCGATTCTCCGGGAATGCTCAGCCAGGACGAGCCCTTGCACGGGCGTGCGAAAAAGATGGCGTCTACCGATAATAATTTGAAAATCCACTACGAGGGCGACGTCGTACTGTGGCAGGGGGCCAATCGCCTGACTGCGGACGTAGTCGAGATCGATCGCGACGACAACAATCTCAACGCGCGCGGTCACGTGGTGAGCCAGTTGATGGACAAGAAGGACGCCAAGGATAACAAGGACGGAAAAAACGACAAAACCGAAGCGGACGGCAAGAAACCCGGTGCGCCCATTTTTTCGATTGTGCACGCGCCGGAACTCGCCTACAACGACGACGACCGCATTGCGGTTTACAAGGGTGGCGTCCTGCTCGACCGGGGAGACACCAAAGTGAAGTCCCGCGAGCTGAAGGCATATCTGCGCGATAACGAGGACGACTCGTCTCTCGACCACGCGTTTGCGGACGGCGAAGTGCAGATCACCTCCATCGGAGTGGACCGGACTCGCACGGGAACATCCGCGCATGCCGAATATTACGTCGACGAAGATAAGGTGATTCTCGAAGGAGGGCAGCCGAAATTCGTCGATACGCTACGCGGGATTACGCAGGGCAAGCAATTGATTTGGTACTCGAAGGATGATAGGCTGCTGGTGAATGGCGCAGTGGGCCAGCCTGCGCAGAGTCACCTCCGCCGCAAGCATAATAACTAGCCGTGTCTATACGAACCCTACAGACCGCTGAAATTTCCAAGGCCTACCGGGGGCGCAAAGTCGTTGACGATGTGTCGCTTTGGGTGAAGCAGGGCGAAGTGGTCGGCCTGCTGGGACCGAATGGCGCGGGGAAAACCACGTCGTTCTACATGATTGTCGGGCTCATCAGCCCGGATTCCGGCAACGTCCTGATCCAAAACGGCAGTGGATCGGAAGACATCACCAACATGCCGATGTACCAGCGTGCGAGGCGCGGCATCAGCTACCTTCCGCAGGAAGCTTCAGTTTTCCGCAAGCTTTCGGTGGAGGATAATCTGATGGCGATTCTGCAGACGCTGCGGCTCAGCGGACGCGAGCGGCGACAGCGCATGAATGAGCTGATCGGCCAACTCGGGCTGGAGACCGTGCGGCACAACAAAGGTTATGCGCTGTCGGGCGGCGAGCGCCGCCGCGTCGAGATCGCCCGCTCCCTCGTAATCGAACCGAGTTTCCTGCTCCTCGACGAGCCGTTTTCCGGCATCGATCCCATCCAGGTTTTGGAATTACAGAAGATTATTTTCGACCTCAAGAATGCCGGCATCGGGATCCTGGTGACCGATCACAACGTCCGCGAGACACTGGCCGTCACGGACCGCGCCTACATTATTAACAACGGCAAAATATTCCGCTCCGGAAGCCCCGAAGCGCTCGGCAACGATCCCGAAGTGCGCCGCGTGTATCTCGGCGAGAACTTCAACTTCGAGATCGAGAGCGGCCTTCGGCGAGTTATCAGTTAGGGTACCGTGGAGACCATCGGCTATCCACCGTACAGAGTCGTTCTGTTGACGCCGGGCGACCCTACTCGGCTCAAATTGAAATGAATCGCTGGGAGGGTACGCGTTGGAATGCGTGCAGCGGTTTCATCGCGCGCGACAGCGCCGGTCGCGAGAGACTTGAGATCCACCTGATGCCGAACGTCACTCTCGTCACGATCAAGGATCCGGTGGGTCAGAAGCTATACACAATCGATCCCGCTAACCAGGCGTTTATAGAACGGCCCTATCCACCCGAAATGCAGATGTGGCGTCAGGACGCTGTGTTGCCAGCGGGTGAGAAAGAAAGACAAGTTATTGAGGGCATCGAAAGCTATCGCTACGACTGCCCCTTACGCGTCGAGGACGGCCCGACAAAGTGGATCACCGACTGGATGTCGAATGAGGTCGGTCTGATGGCCGAAGAATTCGTGAGTTCCACGGGCGTGAAGGGCTCATATAAGTTGCACCATATCGTCTTGGAAGAGCCCGCCGCCGATCTGTTCGCGGTCCCCGAAGGTCTCCAGCGCGCGGAATGACCGAAGGTTACTCCTCCAGGTCTGCGGCGGTGATGGCATCGCGGGAGGCATGCCACACTCTCAACACACGCACGTGCTGCTCGCCATGCGGATATGGAAGATGATTCGGTAAACACCTTTTCCTTGGCCGTACAGCAACTGACGGGCTGGATAGCCAAGCTCTTTCGCCTCTGGAATCACGGGGCACCCGGAGGGACTCTTGCCCAGACTGAGAATAGCCTCGAATAAACGTGTGAGCCATTTCTCCGCGTGCATGGGCGCCCCTTCGCGGATGCGTTCATACGCCGCATACGCATCTGATTCCGCAGAGGAGGAGAGACTAACGCGATAGGCCATATTTGGCCCGCATCTCAGCCAAGACCTGCGTGGCGGGCTTCAACTCGCCGCGCTCTGCGCTGGCCATTCCTTCTTGAATAGCTGCAAGAGTCTCCATGTGGTGCAGGCGGTCGAGCATTGTCTGATAGCTTGCCGCGTCCTGCACGACCAATTGCGCCTTGCCGTTCACCGTCAGCACTTCCGGCGCTCGCGTTTTTTTCAGCCGCGTTACATGGGCCTTGTGATTCCGCAGAAAATCGGTCAATGGATGAACGTTACGAGTTTCAAGCATATACAATCTCAATTCCTAATCTGATTATTATCGTACTCCAACAGCCGCCCACACGATCCCGCCACATCGCGGTAAGAATCCGCAATCGAGCTACGCTAAAGAAGTGACCCTCGCCGAAGACCCCATCCTGGGAGCTTTCTATGAGACCGGCGCATACCTGCGCGGTCATTTTCGATTGACCAGCGGCCTCCACAGCCCCGAATATTTGCAGTGTGCCCTCGTGCTTCAACACCCCAAACACGCCGAGCACTTCGGCCAGTTACTCGCCGCTGAATTTCGACGCCTCGCCCCAACACTAAACGTCGGCGTCGTCGCGTCCCCCGCCATCGGCGGTTTGATCGTCGGACACGAAGCGGCGCGGGCCCTCGGCGCACGGTTCGTTTTCACGGAACGCGATCCCGACGGGCGCATGGTCTTGCGACGCGGCTTTACGGTTGAGCCCGGCGAGACAACCGTCGTGGTCGAGGACGTTCTCACCACCGGGGGCACTACGCGCGAAGTCATTGAGGTGCTCAAATCAGCCGGCGCGCATGTGATCGGCGCAGGGTCGATTATCGACCGCAGCGGGGGGACGGCCGATCTCGGTATTCCGCGCGTCGCGCTGAAGACGTTGCAGGTTAAAACCTATCAGCCCGAATCGTGCCCGCTCTGCGCGGAAGGCAGCGTGGCCGTGAAACCGGGCTCGCGTCAGATTCACCGCGTCCAGTAGCGCCCGTGCGACGCATCCGGATTCAGCTTTCCTACGACGGTACGGATTTTCACGGATGGCAGGTCCAGCCGGGTCTGCCGACCATTCAAAGCGCGCTCGAAGAAGTCGTGTCCTCAATCGAAGCCCAGCCCGTGCACGTCGCCGGCTCCGGACGCACTGACGCCGGAGTCCACGCGCTCGCGCAAGTTGCCGCGTTTTCCATCGGCAATCCGATTCCTGTTGCGAACCTCAAGAAGGCCATGAATCGCCTGCTCCCGCGCGACATTCGGATTCATGAGGTGCAAGAAGCCGACCCGCATTTTCATCCACGCTTCGATGCCACGGCCAAAACCTACGAATATCGCATCTGGCGCGCCGAAGTGTGCTCTCCGTTTGACCGGCGCTACGTGCATCATCATCCCTATCCGCTCGACATTGAAGCCATGCTCGCGGTCGCGCCGCTGCTCGAAGGCGAGCACGATTTCACGGCCTTCGCGGCCTCGAACCCCAACGACCACGCAGCGGAAAAATCCAAAGTCCGCCGCATCTTTTCTTCCCAAATTTCGAACAACGGAGATGCGCTGATCTATCGCGTCCGCGGCAGTGGGTTTCTGAAGCACATGGTGCGCAACATCGTGGGCGTGCTGCTCGAAGCGGGCAAGGGCAACGTCACGGTCGACGACATACACGCACGCCTGACGCCCGGTTCGCAGATCAAGCCAGGTCCCGCCGTACCGCCCTGCGGGCTGTTCCTAGTCTCCGTCGAATATTAGCGTGGTCACGCGAGTGAACCCCTCCGACATCGAAGGGGGCGCCAGCTTGCCCGCCATTGCAACGATCGCCTCCCGAGGCACCACGCGCCCGCGAAGCTGATTCCTCGCGATACAAACCTCCAACGGAACATCGAAGAACACAGCTTCCACATCGCACTCGTAAAGCTGGCCGAGCCGGATGTAAGGCCGCCGCTCCCACGGCGTCAGATGCGTCGCGTCGACATACGTCTCCGGCCTTCCCAACTCCAGTCTCTCTTTAATCAGATCTCTGAGTAAACGAAAAACCCTGCGATGAATATTCTGATTGGCAGGGTCGTCCGAAATCAGCCGCCGCATCTCGTCCGACGACAAAGCATTGACGCCGAGCCGGGCCAGCCATGTCGACTTGCCCGAGCCCGGCAATCCCACCAGAACGACAATCTTAGGCAACGATATATCGTTCGGCTTCGAGCAACCGGCCGGCGAGTTTCCGCCTTAGAGCGATCGCATTCACGGGTTCGAACTTCGTGAAGCGCTTCAACACCGCGAGATTCGTCCGCAGCATATCGCCTTCGGCGCTCGCGGCGAGCACCGTCCGCCCCGCGCTCTCGACAATTTCCATGGCTTCGCGTACAAACACAGAGCACATATCGGACGCCAGTTCGGGATTGCGGCTGGCCGCCAGTTTCTCCGTCCGCAGCAACGCCGATTCCATAGCGAAAGTGTTCATCGCCATATCGGTGATTGCGGCGAGCACTTCCTGCTGCTCTTCGAGCGTGTTCATGAATTTCTGATACGCCACGCCGAGGCAGAGCAGAGTGGCCTTCTTCGCGTTCGCAACCAGCGTTTTCTCCGCGGCCAGTTTGCCGCCGCTTCCATTGCTCGAGAGGCTGGGGCCCGAAAGCAGCTCGGCTTGCAGCTTCTTGACAGCTTCGACAAGCGGCAATTGTCCGCGCTGCGCGCGCTTCAACAGCATGCCCGTCGCAAGCAGACGATTGATCTCGTTCGTGCCTTCAAAGATCCGATTGAT
>JBEKUT010000081.1:0-19925 GCA_049514735.1 Bryobacteraceae bacterium | reverse complement strand
CCTTCGGCGGGGCTGAGATTCGCAGGGAGCGGCAGCAGATTCTGCGCGGGCAGATTTACAAACTCGCGAAAGAATCCGGGCTCGCCGACGGTGCTCAGGAAACGGATGCCGGCACAAACATTATGGTGACCAGTGCGGCAGTACTCACAGTGGTAACAGTACAGGGCCGGTTCGAGAACGGCGGCGTCTCCAATGGACCATCCCGATACTCCGGGTCCGATTTTCGAAACAGTACCAGCGGGTTCGTGGCCCAGTACCATCGGATAAACGCAGGCCGTGTCACCCACGCCGCCTTCCGAAAAATTGTGAACATCGGAGCCGCAGATTCCGACAGCGGTAACGCGGACTTGAATTTCTCCGGGTCCGGGCGCGGCGATTTCAGGCGCGTCGATCAGGCGAAAGGCGCGGCGCTGGTAGAGTTCGGCGAGTTGCAACGGGGCGTGCCTTAACTCGGCTTCTTGAACAGATTATCGAAAGCCGTGCGGGCGTCGCTGGAGTTGCGCGGAGCGGGCGGCGGCGCGGCCGCGGGTTGGCCGTTGTTGGCCGGTGCGGCGTCGCGAGCGACAGTGACGCGCGGCTTGAACAGCGCACACTCGTTGGTCTGATCCTTGTACGGGATGCGCACGGGAATTGGCTTCAGGCATTGGAAGCGCGTGGATGGCTCAAAGTGGGCACACTGCTTGCAGCAATGCAGCGCGGCGTTGCACTTGGGACAATTGCTCTTCCAGTCTATATTCTCTGGCAAAGCTGTAGCGCAGTTAAAACAGCGCGCAGCGACTACATGCTGAACCAGGCGTGGAAGGCGGGGCCCAGTAACGTCGAGAGGGGGGCGGGGTCCATTCGGTTTGGGACGGTCCTCGCGCCGGTGGCCGTTGGAAGGCCGATCGCGATCGGTATCCATGTAGCCCCGTTGCTTGTACTTTCGGTCGTCGTCCATTATTTGTACTCCATCGAGCCGGTAAGCTACACGGCCCGTTAATATGCGCTAACTGCTCCGCAGATTTTAAAGCGACAGAGATCTCTTCACTGGATTGAGTGTTCGGAGGATTTCCGCGGGAGCCGGCTAGGGAAGCGACTTACGGTGTCCCGCATGCGCCTAAGTTAAGTATGTACCACGAAAAGGATCTCAAATCCACTGAAATCTGCTTACACATGAATGACGGATTATGTTTCTGGTAATGCTTACCAGGAGCGTGCGTCATAGCACGCACATAGTACTAACCTCTTCATCGGCACCGCGCGGGCCAAGGGGTCCGTTCAACGAGTACTAATCGGGGCTCCACTTCAGGAGCGAATTACACGGGCGCGTTAGCGGGTCGTCGTAATGATTCGGGCTGATCCGCAACGAGTACCCCAACCTTCCGGTCTGATGGGGCACGAACTCTTTCGCAAACACATACGCGCCACCTTGTTGCTCCACCGGGGGCAACGTCAGGATCTGAGTATCCTCCAACTCTCCGTTAGAGCCGACCCGCCCGATGACGGCTTCGACGCGCACTTCGTTCGGGCTCAGGCCCGACAGTTCCACGACGGCTCGCATCGGTACAGGGCGGCCGCTGAGAACGGCGCCATCGGGGCCCGCTCCCGCTTCCATAAAACGAATACCATCCCACGCCCGGCTGACCTGCTCGTTCCAATGAACCCGCTCACGAGACGCTTGGTAATGACTTTCTCTGGCCTCGAGGTAGGCATTATGGGCCGGATCGTACAACTGAGAGACGTACTCGGCGACCATACGTTGCGCATTAAATTGCGGGCTGAGGTGCATCAGCGATTGCTTCATGCGGCGCACCCAATCCGTGGGCACTCCCTCTTCATCGCGGGCTTTATAGTACATCGGCACAATCTCGTTTTCCAGTATGGAGTAGATTGCGCGCGCGTGGATTTCGTCCTGGTCTTCGGAGTAAAGCTCACGGTCGCCGATGGCCCAGCCGCCGGAGATTTCGTAGGCTTCGTCGAACCAGCCATCGAGAATGCTCAAGTTCAGAATACCGTTAATGCCGGCTTTCATACCGCTTGTTCCGCAGGCTTCTTCGCCACGGCGCGGTGTGTTCAGCCAGAGGTCCACACCCTGGACCAACTCGCGGCCCACGCGCAGGCCGTAATCTTCAATGAACACGATGTGTCCGGAAAGTTGCGGATCGCGGGAGAGCTGCACAATCTCGCGAATGAGCATTTTTCCGGGATGATCTTTAGGATGGGCCTTGCCGGCAATGATGACCTGAACAGGGCGATCCTTGTTCGTTAAGATGCGGCGGAGGCGGTCCACGTCGCGGAAAAGCAGCGTGGCGCGTTTGTAGGTCGCGAAGCGGCGCGCGAATCCGATAGTGAAGACGTCGGGGTCGAGGATTTCGCCTAGCCGGCGTTGTTCGGACGCGGGAGCTTTACGATTGATGGCGCTGGCCACGGCACGCTCACGCACGAACTGGATGAGGTTGCGCTTGCGGCGCCGGTGAGTCTCCCAGAGCTCCTGATCCGGGATTTCGTTGACGAGGTCCCAAACTTTGGGGTCGGGATGGCGCTCCCGCCAATCGGGAGCGAGGTACTGATCGTACAACTGCGCCAGATCGCTGTTGCACCAGGTGGGAAGGTGAACGCCGTTGGTGACGGAGGTGATGGGAACTTCCCAGACCGGTAACTTGGGCCACAACTCCTGCCACATTTCCTGGGAAATCACGCGATGGAGCGAACTGACCGCGTTGCGATACGCGGAGGTCTTGATGGCGGAAATCGCCATGGAAAAACGCTCGTTTCCGTCATGGGGATTGCGGCGTCCGAGGGAAAGAAACTGATCGAAGGGGATGCCGCCCTCGCGGCAGTATTCACCGAAGTATTCGTACAGCAAGCCGGCGTCGAAAATATCGATTCCGGCGGGCACGGAGGTGTGCGTGGTGAAGACATTGTTCACGCGGCAGGCATCGAGCGCTTCTTCGAACGTCAGACCCTCATTGGCTATGAGCAGGCGCATGCGCTCGATCGCCAGAAAAGCGGAGTGCCCCTCGTTCATGTGATAGACGGTGGGTTTGAGCCCCAATTTATCGAGCGCCCGCAAGCCGCCGATACCGAGCACGATCTCCTGCCGGATGCGAACATAAATATCGCCGCCGTAGAGCATGTCCGTAATTTCGCGATGCTCCACGCGTTCGTTCTGGGGGATGTTCGTATCGAGGAGAATCAGCTTGACCCTTCCCACAATGATTTGCCACACCTTAATGTGAACAATACCGGTGGGAAGTTTCACGGCTACGATTAATTCCGAACCGTCGTCCAGATGGACGGGTTTGACCGGAAGCGTATAAAAATCGTTTACAGGATTACGCTCCTGTTGCCAGCCGTCCTGGTTCAGGGACTGCGATAAGTAACCTTTTTGATAGAGCAGGGCGACGCCCACGAGCGGGATGTCGGCATCGCTGGAGGCCTTGAGGTGATCCCCGGACAAGATTCCGAGGCCGCCGGAGTATATCGGGATGCAACCGGCGAGACCGTACTCCATGGAAAAATACGCGATGAGTTTGTCGTCCTCCTGGAGTTCCAGTTTGTGGAGATAGGAGTCGTAGGTTTCGCAGGCTTTGCGGTAGAGCGCGAGGAAGCGCGGATCGGAGGAGGCGCGTTCTAGCGTGGCCTGGGGCAAGCGGCCAAGCATCAGAACGGGGTTGTGATCGCAGGCCCGCCACAGGGCAGGGTCGATACGCCGGAATAGCGAGCGGATGGTATGATCCCAACTCCAGAGAATGTTGTAGGAGAGGTCGCTCAAGCGGCCCAGCGCGGGAGGAAGCGCCGGGCGGACGAGGAACTCCTTAAGCGGACGGATCTGAAAGGCCATTCTGCGGTTTCTCTTTACAGTAACATTCGGCTAACGATGCCGAACCGGCGCTACCCTCACGCGGGGTTGCGCACTGTTTATCTATCGGGCTGTTATTGCAGTACTTTAGTCCCAAGGAGTTTCTCTTACGAAAGACGGGGTTCCGGACGGGAAGTTTCCCCTCCGGGTGAGGTAAGGGGATAGGCTGGGGGTAGGCTGGGTTCGTTTTGAAATTTTCGTTCTTCCGCGCACGTTTGGGGCCAAGTTTTGCCGGTTTGGTTGAGCGGTGCGAGTGGTTATCACGGCTTCATGGTAGGCGGGGGCGGGAAGGATTCCGTTGGAGGGAGCCTGCATGTTATTGCAGCGGAGGGGGATTCAGTTTGAAGATTCTTGGGACTCGCGTTCGCGATCTGACCAAGTAGTATCGCCGCAAGCCGGTTTTGGATCGTTTCAATCTGCATGTGGCTTCCGGAAGCGCCTATGCCCTGGTCGGGCCGAATGGCGTCGGCAAGCGGCTAGAACCGAGGCATCCAGCCATTTCAATCCCCGAGAGCACCCGTCCGTATAGCCGCCCTCTCGATGAAGTGTCAGCTCGCGGGCCATTCCGGATTAAGCACCATCCGCAAGTAAAATCGCAGTGTTTCCGGGCGTGCCGCTAGAAGAGCGAAGGACCCGTTATGCGCCATTAACGTTAAATCTCCGGGCTGGAGGTAGCAAGGAATCGTATCCTACGGAACCAACCGCGACTGAGATTTCAGGACAGAAATGGCATGGCCCATCGAAGGTCCGTGCATTTCCGATAACGCCGTATCTCAGGCGGGATCTTTTCGCAGCCGCTGAATCAAGACCATTCTCCGAGTGGCGCGCAATCCGGCCAGAGCATCTCAAACTGCAAGCGGGAAAAACCTCAGTAAACGCTGCCCAACTCTACCCAAAGGCACAGGCGGCATGCCGGGCCCGCGCCTGCTTCCAGATTTCCCGCGGCGGAGAAATTCGATCATGAGCGTCCTGGACGGCAGACTCGCTTGCTTGCAGGCCTGTCCGCGCCGCTTCGGTGACGATTCAGATACAGATAAAGGCGCGGGCTCTCCGGCCCGCGCCTTTATCAGGAAACGACCGCTGCCGGGGTACGGCCGGCCCCGCCTTCAGCGTTGCTGTACCTGGCGGAAGTGGTTTCGAAACACGTGACCCGCCACAGACTGCCCGAGCTGCCGCCCCGCTTCGAGCGAGTGGTAGAAATGGAAGCCAGCATAGATCCGGGCCCAGAAAACCTCATCCATCAGGTCCCGTGTATCTGTGAAAGTGTGTTGGTGAAGGCCGTCGGTGAAGGCCTTGCTATCGACTGCGACATTGACGCGCGTAGTGCCGAAGAAGTCGGCAATCAGGCTTGAGACCGAGCCTGTGATGCAGCCGTGAGCGGCGGGATATTCGGGATGCGCCGGCGTGGCGCCGCCAGAAGGCAACCAGGCCGGGTCAGCGGGTAGATCGGTCGGGGCAAACACGCCGTTCGTGTCGCCGCCGATGGGGATAGCGGTCACGGGACGCCAAAATCCAAACTTGTATTTGGCATTGAAACACCCGATGGCAGCGTCGGCATAACCGGTCCACAACATGGCCAGCATGCGGGCCGAATCTTCTACACCGAGATTGTTCGTGGTGGCGAGTGTGTTGAACATGCGCGCGTACTGCTGCCCGGTGTGTTCGGTATAGAAAACGCCGATCTCGGTTTCGGACGCGGAGCGAATGGTGCTGTCCTTGCCGCCATAGAGGCGAGTGAGGTTATAGTCGCGCTTCCAATCTTCACCGTTCAAAGCATCGGGGCCATCGGGCAGAAAGTCCCCGGCCGAGCGCATAGTGAAGGGCCGCATCTGGCCGAGCCAAGGCGTCACCGGAGGGGCGAATGCGGGCGGCGTGGGAATCCATGCGCCCGGGCCCGATCCGGGAGTATAAATAACATTCGCCTCGAGGCCATCGCCCCGGCGGGCATTGACGATCGCTTGGGCAGCGGCTTCGCCGACCGCGACACCTTCGGTTTTATCGCCCCCATCGGCGATCCCGGCCAGGGAGGTGGCGAACTGACTGTCGAGCGACGTTTGTTGCGAGGGGAAATAGTTGACGAGCACCCGGTGCGCCGCCGCGGCTGCTGCGGCGCCGATGGACGCGTTAGCCGGAGCCGCGATGCGATAGTAAAACGGCTGATACTGGCCGGTGATCGCGTTCACGGCGTCATAGACAGCGAGGCTGGAGTAGGCGAACCAGACTGCGGACGATCCTGGAGCCTTTCCTCCATTCGTAACGATTGCCGTTGACGCGATGGTATTCCAGTCCGTAACCACGTTACCCGCATGGATGGTTCCGCACGCGAGGACGAACAGCGACACGAGGCAAGACATTCTATTCTTCACGGCTTTTCTCCTTTGTCTCTTCGATTCCGATTTGGATAGTGGCGCGGGTCCTCAGTGCACGCGCCTTTATCGGCAAAATGTTCATTCCCGATTCGCTCATTTCGCCGAGCTTTGCGATCGTTTCCTTGTCAGCATCTGACTTGCGGAGTTCGATGCCAACGCTTGGCCCCGCCCACTGGGAAAGAAAGTAGCGGTCGCCGTATCGGCGGAAAGTCGGAGTAGACGGACGCGATCCGTTTTTCGACGGCTCACCACAAAAAACCGGGACGATCATGTTGGCGTGGCCATTTTCGCCCTCCAGATGGAGGACTTGAGGTGCAACCGGGACCCGGTGAATGCCCGCACTGAAAGACTGCGTGCCTGCCGTGAACCCGAAGGGAATGAGGAATTTGGCAGGACTTTCGGCCTGAACGGCCGAAGTTCCCAGTAAAGCGCTCAGGCCCAAAAGCGCCAGAACGCTAATGTTCGTTGTTTTCATTTCTGCTCCTAATCTGAATTCAAACTGTTAACCATGGAAGAGAGGTTTGTCGCTCTTTTGCGGTGTTATGCATTCGCCCGGTGCTCCACTCAATTCCGGTGAGTAAGGCGTAAACCGCCCGGAAACCCTATCACGCTTACAAATCCCTGGAAATATCGCCATCCAGGCCATGTATAATCCGTGCAGAGGCGTACCAGTGGAGGATTCGTCCGGCGAAGTCACAAGGCTGTTAGTCGAACTGAGGGGCCGCAGGCAGGAAGCGGCCTCGCGGTTATTCGATTTGCTATACGTCGAGTTGCGCCGTTTGGCGCGGAGCCATTTGCAGAACGAACGTTCAGACCACACCCTGCAGGCAACGGCTCTCGTTCACGAAGCGTACCTGCGAATGGTGGACGGTCATCAGGATTGGCGCAATCGCGCCCACTTTTTCGCAATAGCGTCTTCGGCGATGCGCAGAATTTTGGTCGATCACGCTCGCGCCAGGCGCGCCGTCAAAAGGCCGGGGTCGCAACAGCAATCGAGTCTGGACGATTTACCGCTGCTCTCCAACGAACGTTATGATGACGTGATTGCAATCGATCTTGCACTCCAGAAATTGAGCCAGATCGATGCCCGGCAGGAACGTATCGTCGAACTACGGTACTTTGGCGGGCTCACAGCAGAGGAAGCCTCCGAAGCTCTGGGAATATCTGTAATTACGGTTCAAAGGGATTGGGCCGTCGCGAAGGCCTGGCTTCACGGAGAACTTGACGGCAGAGCAGCGGCTCCATGACCTCCCGCCAATGGGAGGAAGTAAAAGAACGCTTCCACGACGCTCTTAAGCAGCCCACTGAAAAGCGTCAGTCTTTTCTGGTGGAGGCGTGCGCGGATGACATCGTCAGGACCGAGGTCGCAAGGCTCCTGATACAGCACGACTGCTCCGGGGCCTTTCTCGACCAGCCTGCCAAAGCGCCATCCAGTCCATTTACGGTGCAGTCCGGCACAATCGATGACGCCGTTGACGAATCATCGAGTGTTACTCACGGCCTGCCCGACCTTTTTCAGAACACCAGTAATCCTGAAAACGCCGAAGGATCAGCCACCTTGCTTGCCGGGCGTACTGTGGGTGCGTACCGTTTGATTCGAGAGCTTGGCCGCGGTGGAATGGGAGTTGTCTGGCTTGGCGAGCGCGCCGATGGCCTGTTGAAACGGCCCGTGGCGATCAAAATTCCTCACGCGGGCGTCTACGGGCGTCACTTTGCCGAACGGTTTCAAAGAGAACGCCAGATTCTCGCTGGTCTCACGCATCCGCATATCGGCCGATTGTATGACGCCGGTCTCACCGATGAGGGCGAGCCTTTTCTCGCGCTGGAGTACGTCGAGGGAACAGAACTCATCAGGCACTGCAATTCAAAACAGATGCCGGTACGGGAACGGCTGAAGCTTTTCCTCCAGGTGCTGAGCGCGGTGCACCACGCCAACGCACATCTGGTGATCCATCGGGACTTGAAGCCATCCAACATTCTCGTAACTGCCGACGGCCAGGTGAAGCTGCTTGATTTTGGCGTCGCCAAGCTGATCCTGGACGGTGAGACCGATGAAACAGACCTGACCCAAAGGGGGGGCCATCCGCTGACGCCCAGATACGCTTCGCCTGAGCAAATGATGTCCGAACCGATCAGTATCGCCTCGGACGTCTACTCGCTGGGTGTCGTACTTTTCGAGCTGCTGACTGGGGGGCGGCCTTACAAGAATAAAGTCGACACGCAGGGATCGCTTGAGGAGGCCATCCTCGCCGGAGATGTCCAGAGACCCAGCCTGGCAGTGCAGAACGCCGCGATGGCGCACGGCCGAAAGGCAGATGTCAGGAAGTTGTCGGCCGCCCTGAAAGGCGATCTCGATTCCATCATCATGAAAGCCTTAGCCAGGCAGCCGGAGCAACGCTACCCTACCGCGGACGCGTTCTCGCAGGATATCGAAAGACACCTTCACGGTCAGGCAGTGCTCGCTCAGCCGGAGAGCGTCTTGTACCGGTCCAGGAAATTTGCGGGGCGGCATCGGCTCGCCATTGCGGCGGTTACGGCAGTCATTCTTGCGTTGTCGATAGGCCTCACGACCGCGTTGTGGCAGGCTCGCAAGGCACGCGAGCAGGCGCAAACGGCTGAGTCGGTGTTGGCGTTTATGGAGGGAATCTTCAGGGCCAACTCCAGCAGTCAGCCGGATCCCGTCAAAGCGAGACAAACAACGGCGCGCGAGCTTCTCGATATCGGCGACGCTCGTCTGGAAAAGGCACTTGACGATGTTCCCGTGGCGAAAATGAGGGTCCTCGAAACACTGAATGACATGTACACTGACCTCGATATTTATGACAAAAATATCGAACTCGGCCGGAAGCGCGTGGAGCTTGCGAAGTCCATCTATGGACCGTCCGACCCCGCAGTGGTCGACGCGTTGCTGGATTTGACAGTGTTCGCTCTTAACTCGGACTCGCCGGGCGAGCATGAACGGGCTGTTCGGGAAGCGGGGGAGATCCTGGACAAACGGCGGGACTATACTTCGCAGCTGCGCGCAAGCCTCGAAGGAAGCCTGGCTGACTCATATGATGTAGTGGATTTTCGGAAGGCCCTTGCCCATGCCAAAGAGTCCGTCCGGTTAACGCGTGCTCTCTCACCACCAGATGCGAATATTATGCAGTCGTCCGCGTTATATGAACTCGAAGCGGGAGACTACGAGAGCGCGGGAAGACTCGCGGCCGAGGCACTCGTTATCGCCGAGTCCGACCCGAAACCTGACACATCGTGGATTAAGAAACATATTGGTGAAGCGTACGATGGCGCGGAAGACCTTACAGCGGCCAACCAGAATTTCACCTCTGCGCGGGAGCAATCCAGGAGGAACTTCGGTGCGCAGGGCCCCACCACCCAAATGGTGGAATTCGCCTATGCTACTTTTCTGGCGCAGACATCGCGCATCAGCCAGGCACTCACGGCCGGACGATCGGCCTACGCTGCCACTTTGAATCTGAGCCGGCAAGGCGTCACGGCTGTTTTGCTGCCAAGCGGGGTAAGCATGTATGGGGGTGCCCTGATCGACTACGGCCGGCCGGAGGAAGGACTGGAGGTGCTGCGACAGGCAGAAGAGATGCTGGGCCACCGGCCCACTTTGTATCCCATGAATCCAGTCGTGCTGAAAGAAGAACGCAGCGATGGTTTCATCGAAACAGGACGTTATCGCGAAGCAGAAGTGCTTTTGACCGAAGCGGCCGGAAATCAGCGCCGGATAAACCGCGAACATACACCGGGGTATAATCGAAATATCATCCTTCGGGCTCATTTGCTAAGACTGACGGGCCGGAACGATGAGGCGCTCAGGGTGCTCGCAGACTATCAGGATATTCCCGTACCTGCGGGGCGCGTATCCCGATCGCATCTGGAGAAATCAACAACACTTTCAGAAATCCGGTTGTCCGCCGGTGATTTTGGCGCGGCGCGAGCCCTTGCCAAAGAAACCCTGACGACGATCACGAACAGCCCGAACCGTCCTTATCTCGCTATGTGGGAGGCGCGAGCCGCGCTTGTGTCGGGTAGGGCGGACCTCTCAGACAGGAAAGCGCATGAAGCACTGCCGTTGCTGGAGCGAGCGGTGGCCATTCGAACAGACCTACTGGATCCGGCAAGTCCCGCCCTGGCGGATGCGGAAATCGCACTCAGCAACTGCTATCTTGATCTGGGCAGGAGAAAAGAAGCGTCTACCTTGTTGGTCCGGGCCGAAGCGATTCATAGGCTACACGCCATGCTCGGTGAGCATTACCGTAAACCACTGCGTGATCTGGAACACCGCTTCAGAACTTAGTTGTGACCGCATCCGCCCGTTGCTCGCCCTTTCACCGCATGCCAGGAAATGGCCAGACGGCTCCGGTGGCCACGGTGAGTATCCGAAGCTCTCCTCCCACTTCCCCATCGATTCAGAGATGACGCCTGAGTAACGGCGTGGTGATTATCATGAGCAGCGGGCGGATCGCCGGGCACTCGGACAAAGGTCAAGATGGCGGATCCCGAGGCCGCAATTCTTAGCGATAAATCCCCATCGCACCAGCAACGGGACCGCGAAGTGCGGTTCTCGTACATCACGCCCATCACGCCGGGATTAAGGCTGCGAACAAGTCAAAGATGCGGCGCCGGAAGTCGGATCCGGGGTTGGAATGCGTCGTTCGCCTTCGGTCACGGCTAGAATCGAGGCACCCTCTCGATGAAGTGTCCGCTGGCAGGCCGTTCCCGGATTAAGCACCATCCCGAAGTAAAATCGGGGTGTTTCCCGGTTTCGACGTCGGAGCGAATCTGCGCATGCTCGCGCGACACGGTGGTTTCCGTTTCCGCGAACACGACGTCGTTGCGGCGGCGTGCCAAGCGTGCCGCTAGAAGAGCGAAGGACCCGTTATGCGTTATTAACGGTAGCTCACAGGAGCTGGATGTACCGCGGAATCGTATCCTACGGAACCAACCGCGACTGAGGATTTCGTACAGATATGGCATGGCTCATCGAGTAGCCGGCAATCCACCCCAGAATTCCGCGCCGAATCAGGCCCGCTGCGGCAGGCTATCTGGCGCCCGGACCCTGCCAGCGCAAGACCCTAATCAATGGAGATGAGGCGCCGCACAGTCTGCTATGCCTGGATGACGTTGCATAAGGGCAGCACTGGCGACCTATAATGATGGTAATCACTAAGAGGGTAATACGGCTGTGTCATCGCTCGATCTAAAGCCGGCCGGCACCTCGGCGGACATCACGCAACTGCTGATTGCCTGGGGAGGCGGCAATCTGGCGGCCATGGAACAGCTAGCGGTCTTACTCCAGCAGGAGCTGCATCGGGTGGCATCCTGTCACCTTGCGGCAGAGCGGCGCGGCCATATTCTGCAAACCACAGCTCTGGTCAACGAGGCGTACTTGAGGCTCATCGACTGGAAGAACGTACGCTGGCAAAACCGGGCGCAGTTTTTCGCGATAGCCTCGCAGGTGATGCGCCACATTCTGGTCGATTATGCACGCGCCCAACATCGCGACAAGCGAGGTGGGGGTGCGGTGCACGTGTCTTTGGCTCAGGCGGCAGGTGTCCCGCTCGAAAGCTCCCGCGATTTGCTCACGCTGGACGAAGCCTTGCGGACGCTGGAATCGTTCGCGCCACGGCAAGCCCGCATTGTGGAACTGCGCTTCTTTGGGGGCTTGAGCCTGGAAGAAACGGGGGAAGTGCTCGATGTGTCGGTGGGAACTGTGAGGCGGGACTGGAGTCTCGCACGGGCCTGGCTCTACCGTGAGCTCAAACAGGAGAAACGATGAGCCCGCAGCTGTTCCAGCGCGTGAGAGAAATTTATCACGCCGCCTTGGACCGGCCGCCGGATGAGCGCTCCTCGTTCCTGGAGCAGGCTTGTTCCGGCGATGCCGCTTTGCAGCACGAAGTCCGGTCGCTGTTGAATGCGGACGCGGAGGCTGAAACATTCCTGGCCAGCGCCGCCGAAGCCGTATTCGACACGCAGCCGCTTGGAGTTGCCGGCGTGCCACTTACCGGCCGCATTCTCGGTTTCTATGACGTCCTTTCACCCCTGGGGGCGGGCGGCATGGGGGAAGTTTATCTCGCCCGCGACACGCGGCTGGGACGCAATGTAGCCATCAAGCTGCTGCCCGACAGTCACGGGCTGAATTCCGGGCGCATCCGGCGGTTCGAGCGCGAAGCGCGGGCGGCTTCCGCGCTCAATCATCCGAATATCATCACAATTTATGACATCGGATCGTGCGACGCCGGGCGGTTCATAGTCATGGAACTGGTGGAAGGCCTGACCCTGCGCGAAATGCTGGCCGCTGGTCCCGCTCTGGCATCGCTTGCTCCCTTGGGCGGACAGATCGCAAAGGCGCTGGCCGTTGCGCATGGAGCTGGGATTATTCATCGCGACATCAAGCCCGCTAATATCATGGTCCGCAAAGACGGCTACGTGAAAGTCCTGGACTTCGGACTTGCGCGATTGATGCATGAGGTCGAACATCCAAGCCCGCTCGATGTTACCAATCCAGGCCAGATATTAGGGACTGTCGCGTACATGTCTCCGGAACAGGCTCGCGGCGAGAACTTAGGGGCGTCCTCGGATGTGTTTTCGCTCGGAACGATTTTCTACGAGATGGCCACGGGCAGACATCCATTTCATGCGGACTCGCCGGTCGCGATGCTGTATGCCATTCATTCGCAGGCAGCTGTTCCGCCCTCTACATTGAATCCGCACATCCCCCGGCCACTGGAAGCTCTGATCCTGGCCATGCTACACAAGGATCCATCCCTGCGGCCGACGGCGGCGGAAGTGGATTCGACGCTGATCGGCGGCACGTCGACCGGCGGCCGCGCTCCGTCGGAACCAAGTGCCCGTCAGTCCCAGAATCTGCCGCCGCAAAGGACGCCACTGATCGGACGGCGAGCGGAACGCTCGGTACTACAGCCTCTTCTGCTCGATCCTGAAAACCATTTGATCACCCTGACGGGTCCTGGAGGCACTGGGAAAACCCGGCTGGCGGTTCAGGCGGCCGCCGATGCGGTCGACGGTTTTCCCGGGGGGATTCGTTTCGTGAACCTGGCGCCACTCTCCGACCCGGCGCTCGTCGTTTCCGCGATCGCCCAAGCCCTGGGAATTCGCGAAACGCCCGGACGCTCCCTGATCGAAGTGGTTAAAGAACAACTGGCGAGCGCCGGCCGGATGCTGCTCGTGTTGGACAACTTCGAGCAGGTCGCGGCCGCGGCGCCGGAGGTTTCCGAGATTCTCGACGCTTGTCCCGCCGTAAAGGCCATGGTGACCAGCCGCACCGTTCTCCGCATCTATGGCGAGCGCGAATTTTCAGTTCCACCACTTCCTGTTCCGGAACCCAATGCGGCGCTCTCACCGGGCCGCCTGCTCGATTTTCCAGCCGTCGCACTGTTCGTCCAGCGGGCTACGGCCGTGAAGCCCGATTTTTCGTTGACCATGCAGAACGCCGAAGCCATCGTCCAGATCTGCCGACGCCTGGATGGTCTGCCGCTGGCAATCGAGCTGGCCGCCGCCAGAGTCAAGGTCCTTCCGCCTGTGAGCCTGCTGGCCCGTCTCGCGAGTAGCCTGGAACTGTTGACGGCCGGCGCTCGAGACCTGCCCGAACGCCAGCGCACATTGAGAAGCGCCATCGACTGGAGTCACGACCTGCTGACGCTGTCCGAACAAAAGCTGTTCCGCCGCCTTTCGGTTTTTGTAGGCGGCTGTACGCTCGAGGCTGCCGAGGCCGTCTGCGACGCGGAAGAGGACTTAGGGGTCGAGCTGCTGAACGCGATCACCTCGCTGGTGGACAAGAGCCTGCTAAGCCAGACGGGACCCGATGACGCCGAGCCGCGCTTCATCATGCTCGAAACGATCCGTGAATACGGCCGGGAGCGGCTCCAACAAAGTGGTGAGCTCGACAGCGCCAGGCGAGCCTGTGCGGCCTATTGCCTGGTCTTGGCGGAGGAAAGCGCGGCCGATATGGCGCCGGCTGAGCGCGAGGCTTGGCTCGACCGTTGCGATGCGGAACACGATAACCTCCGGGCGGCGATCGAATATCTGATAGAGTCCGCCAATTCCGAGTGGGGGCTGCGTCTGGGGGGCGCCCTATTCTGGTTCTGGGAGCCCCGCGAACATCTGACGGAGGGACGCCGGTCGCTCGCGGCGCTGCTCAAGATACCTCAAGCGAATCTTGTCAGCCCTTACCGCGCGCGGGCCTTGTATGCGGCAGGAGTCCTCGCAGATGCCCAACTCGATTTCGACTCGGCCTGCGAGCTGATGAACCTCAGCTTTGAAATGCAACGTCAGCTCGGTGACAAACAGGGGATTGCTACGGTGGAAAGCGCGCTTGCGATCATCTTTAATAAAGCCGGACGCTATGCTCCAGCGCGCGCGCATATCGAGCGAGCGCTGGCGCTATGGAAAGAGATCGGCTCCAGCAGGTTTGTCCTCGGCCTCAGTAATCTCGCCAACATCGCGAAAAAACAGGGGGACTATGCAACTGCGCGGACCGCCTACGAAGCGACCTTGGAGGCTTTCCGCTCGGCAGGAGACAACCGCGGGATGGCGGTTGCGCTGAACGGTCTGGGCGATTTGGCCGCGGTGCAGGACGACTTGCAGAACGCGCGCCGGCTGTATGAGGAAAGCCTGATGCAGTTTCAGCAGATCGGCGATTCCTGGGGAGTCGCCGGTGTGCTCCGCGACCTCGGAGGTTTGGCCTGCCGTGAAGGCGATCATCGGCGTGCTGCGGGTCTTTACAAAGAGGCTGTCGCCATCTTTCACAAACTGGGAAACCGGCGCGGAATGGCGGTCGTGCTGGAGCACCTCGCCGGGTGCGCCAACAAGAACGATCGGCCCGATTGGGCGCTTAAATTGGCGGGTGCAGCGGCGGCCATGCGCGAGAATCTGGGGATCTCGCTCTCGACGGCGGAGCAGGAACAACTCGATCAGACCATCCACACTGCCTGCGAGAAATTGCTTAAACCCGAAAGAAACAAAGCTTGGGACGAGGGCCGTTCGATGACCGCCAATCAGGTTTTAGAGTTCGTATTGGGCGCCATAGCCTGAAATTTTTCGGGGTTCAGAAGCCGCCGTACCGCCGAAACCCGATTAGCCGGCAGCCCCGCGCGGCGTGCATGCTCGCGAATCTTCTCTTCATCCTGCGCGAAGTACACGCAATAGATTTTTTCGTTCGTGACGTAGCTATGCAGCCATTGAATGCTGGATCCTAGATCCTTCAGTACAGCCAAGGACCGAATTGAAACTTCCCGGATCTCGTCCTCAGTCAGGTTTCCCGCGCCGGGCACCTCGCGCTCGATTACATACTCCGGCATGCAGCCCTCCCTCGACCGAGAATATCATTACCCCCATCTCGGCTGTTCGTCGGGATTGATTCCGAGTGTCAATTTCGCGACCAATTCGTGCGTGAGAAAACTATTCGCGGGATGGATGCGGCCGAGCCGGGCGTCGCGGAAAATTCGTTCCAATCCTGCCGCCCGGAAAATCCCGAACCCGCCGGCAAGTTCCATGGCCATGTCGACCACCCGCCACGAACTCTCCACGGCACGATACTTCGCGGCAAAAACACGAATGAGCAATCCGCCGACCTCTCCGGGATCGGTATTGTCCGCCCAGTCGCACGCTGCCCTATTCAGAAGCGCTTCGGCGGTTTCTAACTCGATCGCCATCTCCGAAATGGCGTGCTGCACTTCGGCATGATACGACATCGGACGCGACATGCCGATGGAGCGCTTCTTCTTCACCGTGTCGATGGTGCGATCCATCGCATATCTCGCGAGACCGTAATAGACATTCCCGAATCCCAGGAGGGCCCAAGCAAAAATCGAAGCCACGAAGGCGTCGAGCCCCGCCGCTCCCGCCGGCACGACCCGGGCGATGTAGCGATCCGGCACGAAGCATCCTTCGAGAATCGTATCGTCGCTTCGAGTCGCACGCATGCCGAGCACATCCCAAGTTTCCTCAACCCGATATCCTGGCGTGTCACGGGGAACAAACGCATGGACCACTTTCGGCGCCTTCGGATCGCTGGTGTCCATCGCGTGCAGACCAAGCCGGGTCCAGACTGGTGTCAGGCTGCCAAAATGCTTGCGCCCGTAAAAGCGATAGCCGCCTTCGGCCCGTTCCGCCTTGGCCGTGGACAGCAGCACTGGAATGTCGTTGCCTGTTTCGGCATGGCCGGCAGCGAAAACCTCTCCGGCGGCGCCTTGACGGAGCATCCATTCCAGCGTTTGATCGCCCGCACGGCGGAGATCCGCGGCCAGACCCATCCAGTACAGGTGCATATTCAGCCCGAGCGCGGTCGCAGGTGCATAGTACGCCAGGCGGCGCTGCTCACGGCAGACCTCCGGCAGCGTCATGCCCCATCCGCCGAACTCGGACGGCACCGGCATCAGCAAGTAGCCTGCCCCCCGTAGCTCCTCAAAATCTTCGGTGAAAAACCGGTTCTCCCGGTCATAAACCGGAGCGCGCTCCGCGCACCGTTGGAACAGCGATTCCGACATCAACTGAGCAGCAGCTTGCATCACATCCTCCCGAGGGTCGGCAGAAATCGGCCCCTCTAAGTATAGAAGCGCTGTTTTGGGGCGAGAGTGCTATCGGTGGTAGTGCCACTGGGGTTCGCATCGGCCGCGGGATTCCGGCCTTCGCCGGCAACTCGGGCGCGAACCACCCGAACGAAAATCGAAACCTGGTGTCCGGTAAACCGCACCCTGCCAGTTCCGGACTTATCACGCGCCACTCGTAGGAAGCGCGCTTCGTGTGATACGGTCCCGATGTCGGCTTGGGGGAAGTTTCCCCTGGAAGTGACCGATGCTGCCGTCCGCTCGCGGTCAACTCCTGAATTACGGCGCATCCGGAAGGTATCCGTGCAAACCTCAATGGTTGATTGAGTGGGATTCTCGTCCATTGACTCTTTGTTCCGAGTCGGGGGGGGGAACTTTTCAGATGTCGCCGTTTGACAGCCGTTATCGCACCGAACAGGTCCTCTGGGCCATTCAGCCAGGAGCTAAGATGAGGACGCGGGTGGACGGGCGGTACTGACCACCGGCTTGCTTATCGGAGTGTTGCTCCTCAGTGGCGCCGGCGCCGGATGTGTGTACAGATTGATGGCTCCGATAGCGCCAACGGCGTACGGCCGCCAGCCGCAGATTGATGGTGTTCGGAGCGTACGCTTTCTGTTCCTGGTGAATTCGGTATCTCAGTACCGCGTTGCGATTGAAGGCTCGGCGCGGCCCCGAGCAATGCCAGTCGACGAAGTCGTTAATGGCCAGTGCGTGCCGTTATCGCGGACACCGGCCCTATTCATTACCTGGTTCTGATCGGGCACAGTGAAATTCTTCCCGCGTTATTCGAAAAGATAATCATCCCTTCGGCTGTTCGCGATGAACTCGCGCGAATTGAAGCGCCGGAAGCCGTGCGTAACTGGATACAAGCAGCGCCGCCGTGGCTGCGAGTGCTTACAGCGGCTGGCGAGCCTTTGGACGATCCGTCGCTGAAGGGCCTCGACGAGGGAGAAAAAGCCGCGCTCGTCTTGGCTGCTTCGCTTGCGGCCGTTCAACAGTAGGGCAGACCATCGCTTTGCGTGGTCTGCCTCGTCCGCTTGCCTTCAGGAGCAGACGACAAACGGCGATCGTCTGCTCCACCACATAGGACCAACGTCCTGAACGTCACAAATCGTAAATAGGGGGAGGTACCGTGCCGGCTAGGCGCTAAAATAGTAATACATCTACGTCTATGCTCGACACCATACTCGCCAAGGTTTTTGGGACGAAAAACGAACGCGAAATCAAAGCACTGCGTCCCATCATCGCGGCCATCGGCGACCTGGAGCCGCAAATACAGCAGCTCTCGGACACTGAATTAGCCCAGAAAACGCAGGAATTCAAACAAAGGCTGGCCAACGGCGAGACCCTCGACGACATCCTTATCGAAGCCTTCGCGGTGTGCCGTGAAGCCGGCCGCCGCGTCCTCAACATGCGCCATTTCGATGTGCAGTTGATCGGCGGCATCGTCCTGCACCGCGGCAAAATCGCCGAAATGAAGACCGGCGAGGGCAAGACGCTGGTGGCCACGCTCGCCGTGTACCTGAACGCGCTGGCGGGGAACGGTGTCCACGTGGTCACGGTGAACGACTATCTGGCTCGCCGCGACTCCGAATGGATGGGCCGTATTTATAAGTTCCTCGGGCTCACCGTTGGCGTCATCGTGCACGACCTCGACGACGAGGAGCGCAAGAACGCCTACAACTGCGACATCACCTACGGCACCAACAACGAATTCGGATTCGACTATCTGCGCGACAACATGAAGTTCCGCATCGCGGACTGCGTGCAGCGCGGACACCACTTCGCCATCGTCGACGAGGTCGATTCCATTCTGATCGACGAAGCGCGCACCCCGCTCATCATCTCCGGTCCCAGCGAAGAATCCACCGACAAATATTTCAAGATCAATCGCATCGTTCCCAAGCTGATTCGCGGCGAGGTGATCGAAGGTAAGGAGCCGGGTGAAAAGTACACTACCGGCGATTACACAGTCGATGAGAAGCACCGCAGCGCCGCGCTGACCGAAGAGGGCGTGCTTAAAGTAGAAAAGCTGCTCGGCATCGGCAACCTTTACGATGCCGTGAACATCGAGATCAACCACCACGTCCAGCAGGCTCTGAAGGCCCACGTGATCTTCCATCGCGATACGGACTACCTGGTGCAGGATGGCCAGGTGGTGATCGTCGACGAGTTTACGGGCCGCATCATGCCGGGCCGCCGCTGGAGCGATGGTTTGCACCAGGCAGTGGAAGCCAAGGAAGGCGTCAAGATCGAGCGCGAGAATCAGACCCTCGCCACCATCACCTTCCAGAATTACTTCCGCATGTTCAAGAAGCTTGCGGGCATGACGGGCACCGCGGAAACGGAAGCGGCTGAGTTCGAAAAGATCTACAAGCTCGATGTGGTGGTCATCCCCACCAATCGGGCCATGAGCCGCAAAGAGAATCAGGACGTCGTTTACCGCACCGAAGAAGAAAAGTTTCGCAACGCCGCGAAAGAGATCAAAGAGTTTCACGACCGTGGTCAGCCCGTTCTAGTGGGCACCGTTTCGGTCGAAAAATCCGAGAAGCTTTCCGGCATACTGAAGCGCATGGGCGTCCGCCACGAAGTGCTGAACGCCAAGAATCATGAGCGCGAAGCGTTCATCGTGGCCCAGGCGGGGCGCAAGAATCAGGTCACGGTTTCCACCAACATGGCCGGCCGCGGCACCGACATTCTGCTCGGCGGAAATCCCGAATTCATAGCGAAGGAAGATTTCCGCAAGCGCAACCTCGATCCCGACGCCATGCAGACGGCCGTTCACGGAACCCCGGAGCGGGAGGAGTGGGACGCAGCTCTACAAAAGTACAAGGCGGAGACCGATGTCGAGCACGACGAAGTGGTCGCGCTCGGTGGACTCCACGTACTCGGGACGGAGCGTCACGAATCGCGGCGCATCGACAACCAGCTTCGTGGACGCGCCGGCCGCCAGGGCGACCCTGGCAGTTCCCGCTTCTATCTCTCCCTGCAAGACGATTTGATGCGCATCTTCGGTGGCGAGCGTATGCAGAACCTCATGCTGCGGCTCGGCATGGAAGAAGATGTGCCGATCGAATCGAAGATGATCACGAAGCGTATTGCGGCCGCTCAGAAGGCCGTCGAGGCGCAGAATTTTGC
>JBEKUT010000080.1:0-21778 GCA_049514735.1 Bryobacteraceae bacterium | reverse complement strand
TTCAGTTCAACTTCACCACCAAAATCAACTTGCCGGGCGTCTTCACCGGATTCGTGGGCGCAGGCAATGGTATTCCCGTGCCAGCGGATGCGCCCGCCGGGATTCCTGTCGGAACCACCCTCATTCCCCCCGCCATCACCGCACTGAGCGGCCCCGGCGCCACGGGATTGAGCGAGAGCCAGACCTATACGGTGAACATGGTCACAAATAATGGCGCCACCACTACGCCGTTGACCTCATCGGGCCCCCTCTACGCCGTACCAACCAACGTCGGGCCGCGCACCATGCCGAACTATCCCGCTCTCGCCGCCCAAGGAATCTACAGCCTGGGTAATGGCGTGCGCGTCTGGGCCGGCACCGCGGACGATCCGTTTTATATCGACGTCGGCGCCATCTTCGACACGTTCAACCTACGCAGCAGCGCGTTTCCGTCGGGAGTCCCCGGCGTCCTCACCGCCGCCCAGGATGCGTCTGCGGCCAACACCGCGCCCGATGCTCTCGCCGGTTTTAACGTGAACGTGATTGCCATCGAAGTTCCCATCTCCATGCTTACCAGCACGGGAACGCAACTGGGCTACGCAAATCCGAAATCGACCATCGGCGTTTGGGCCACTACCTCGCGCCCGAGCGTCACGGTCCGCACGGCTCCCGGTTCCACGCCCGGCGCCACCATGGCCAACGCCACTCCGGTTCAGATCCAGCGCATGGGAAATCCGCTGATTAACGAACTCATCATCGGCACTGGCGACAAAGACCTGTGGAGCCAGTCCCAGCCGGTCAACGACAGCCAGTTCGCCCACTACGCTCTCGATCCGCTGCTGGCGCGCGCTTTGAACGCCGCCTACGGGGGCGCTCTCACGATCCCGCCGCCGCCGCGCACGGATCTTCTGCCGCTAGTCGAATACACGGCGCCGATCACGTATAACAACACTGTTCCCGGTCCGGTGGCGGATCTGTTGCGATTGAACACCGCGGTCGCAGCCACCCCCGCGGCTTCCCGCAGCCGTCTCGGCTTGATCGCCGGCGATGCCGCTGGATTCCCCAATGGACGCCGCGTATCCGACGACGTCACCGACATCGCGCTCCGCGTAGTTGTCGGCGGCGTGCTCGTGCAAGGCTTCAACATCTTCCCGAACAACGCGCTCGGCGATGGTGTGAACTCCAACGACGTGCCTTACCAGGAAACGTTCCCCTACGTTGCCTGGGCGCACGGCGGGCTCTCGATTCCGAGTGGTGGCACCGGCGCTCTTCCTCCGCCGCCCGCCCCTCCCAATCTCGGCTCCTTCAATTGCGTGACGAATCCACTTAGCTGTACGGGTAGCCAACCAAAACCCTAACTCCTCGATGAGCACCCGTGGCCGCGCCTCGATGCACCGCGTGGCCACGGGATTTTTTGCGATATGAAAACTGCCCTCGTTTCTTTATTGCTGGCCGCAACCGCGCTGGCGTCCGATAACCCTGGCGATCGCCTGAAAGAAACCCTGGAAGAGCGCGCCGCCAATGCCCGCGCCGCCAGGATGACTACGGATCAGCGCATCGATTTTTATCGTTCGTTAGTCAGTGCCAAACCCGAAAGCGCCCGCTACAAAGTACTCCTCGCCGCTACATTTCTTCAGAAGATGCGCGAGACCACGGACTTCGGCTACATCACCCGTGCCTCGAAAGTCCTCGACGAAGTCTTCACAACCGATCCCGCGAACTACGACGCTCTCTGCCTGCGCGCCCAGATACAGCTCGAATATCACCTCTTCGATAAAGCCGCCGAAACCGCGCGCCAACTCATCGCCATCGCTCCCAACGATCCGCTGAATTGGGGCGCTCTCGGCGATGCGCTCACTGAAATGGGCGATTACGATGCGGCCGGCGATGCCATTCAGAAAATGGTGGACCTGCGTCCCGACCTCGCCAGCTACAATCGCGCTGCTCATTTTCGCTTCCTTCACAACGACCCGGCCGGCGCCATCGATATCATGAAGCGCGCCATCAGCGCGGGAAGCAGCGCTCCGGAAAACGTGGCGTGGTGTCTTACAGAGCTGGGCGACATGTACTTCAAGACTGGCCGCATCGCGGAAGCCAAGTCGGCTTATGAAGCGGCGCTGCGGGCCTTTCCCGGCTCGCACAAGTCTTGGGCCGCGCTCGGCCGGCTGCAGGCGGCTACGGGAGATGCGAAGTCCGCCATCGAGAGTTATCGCCGCGCCCAATCCATCACGCCTCTTCCCGATTATGCTGCCGCTTTGTACGATGCCTACTCCGCCGCGGGCTTGAAAACGGAAGCGCAAAAGCAGCACGACACCATCGATCTGATCGACCAGCTCGCGGTGGCCAACAACGAGCGGGTGAATCGCAATTTATCGCTGATCTTTTCCGATCGCGGCTGGCGTCTCGCGCGGGCTCTGCAGCTCGCGCAGGCCGAGCTCGATTTCAGGCGCGATGTCTACACCTACGATGCTCTGGCGTGGGCCTACTACAAGAATGGGGATCTCGCGAGAGCGGAAGAATCGTTGGCGAAGGCCCTGAAGCTGAGCACGCCCGAACCTCAGTTCTACTATCACGCCAGCTTGATTGAAAAGGCACAAGGAAATTCCGAAGCGGCAGCGTCCTACCGCAGACAGGCCGAAAGCCTCAACCCGTTGTGGCCGGGTCTGAGGGATTTACCGAAGTAGCAGCAGGATCGCCGCGCTCGCGTAAACCACCAATCCCGTCGCCAGAGCCGCCGTAATAATCGCCATTCCGCTACAGAATGGACTATTACAAGGCCGCCCGTCCGGCTGCTTCGCGTGTCGTGCCATAGCTCAGCACTCCTCCCCTGGAAGACGCCCCGTCCCCAGGTTTGTTACATTCTCCCACTTTTTGAGGTAGGACAGGCCATCGCCTTTTGTGGCCTGTCTTCTTCTTGCTAGACTCGGGCAGGTGAGGCTCGACAAATCGGCCAACCCTATTCGCCGTGTCCTTCAGTATGCGTTCTACGATTGGACTCGCGAGATGCCCAAGCCCAAACGCATCCTCACATGGGCTGGGATTCTGATTCAAGGATACGCTTTCTATGCGCTTTGGACGCGGTCCTTAGTATGGCCCATGATGTGGCCGAAAGGGGCGCTTCTCTACTTAAGCGTGTGGCTGCTTTACGTCGTTGGCGCGGGGTTGGTGAACGGAATGCTGACTCTCGAATTTGTCCGCAAGACGCAACTGGAGGCGGACCAGATTGCCGCGCGACAGATCCAGCAGACGCTGATCCCCCAGAAGCTTCCGGATCTTCCCGGCTACGAAGTCGAGACGTTCTACAAACCTCTGCGTGAGGTCGGCGGCGACTACTTCGACGTTATCGAGCTTCCCGGCGATCGAACGCTATTCGCCGTGGCGGACGTGTCCGGGAAAGGGATGCCGGCCGCTCTGCTGGCGGCGAATATACAAGCTCTGGTCAGAAGTATCGCGAGTGCTGAGGTAAGTCCGTTGGAGATGGCCCGGCAGATTAACAAACACCTGAGCCGTTATACTCCCAGCGATCGCTTTGCGACCGCAGTGTTCATCGTGCTGAACCGCGACTCGGGAGAGTTGACCTATGTAAACGCCGGCCACAACGCCCCGATCGTGTTCAATTCCGGATCGGCGACAGAGCTGGAAGCTACCGGCATGCCGCTCGGATTATTTCCCAATGCGGCGTACGAAGCCCGTACAACGCGTCTTTTTCCAGGCGGCGCGCTTCTTGTTTTTACGGACGGATTGACCGATTCCATTTCCGGCGAGAATCCCGAGGACCGGCTTCGCGATGCTTTGACGGGCAGTTCCGGAAGAACGATGTCTAACGTCAAATCGTTAGTGAATCCGAAATTCAACGACGACGATGTCACCATATTACTCGTAAGACGCGCTATTGAATGAGCGATTCGAGAAGACTGTGAACGGTTCGCAGCGCGGCCGGGTAGGCGATGGCGGCTGATACGGCGGCCGCTGACGCCCCAGCGGCGCCAACGGCGAATACTGTGATAGCGAAGGCAGGTCTTTCGTTCTGCACCGGCACGCATAAGAGCCGGTCCACACGCGTGGAAAGATCCTCGCCGTCAGCGAGCAGAGAGCTCACGAGTGGCACTGGCTGACGAGAGGACGAGATGCGCGCGACGCGTACCAGCGTCGCCGCAAGAACCACGGATCGCGCGGGGTCGCCCGCTACGGCGCGATCGTCGGCCGCCCATTCCGTAAATTTCGACCAGGCGCGTTCGATCCGCCTGAAGCCATGCGTAGACGGGAGAGTGCGAGGCGCAACACGTATAACCAGGCGTTTGAGATTGTCGTGCGCGGCCCAGTGCGCGCGCTCGTGTTGCAAGGCGGCCGTTAGCTGCTCCGCGGAAAGCATCCGAATCACGCCGCGCGAAGCGATCAGCGTGGGATGGATCAGGCCGGCGATGGCAATCGGCGTCGCCGCTTCGTCGAGCACGCAAATCGGTTCCACATCCCCTTCGATGCGTGTCGCTTGACCGGCGCGGGTGCAGCGTTGGATGTACCGGCGGGATTCGACCAGGGCGCGGAGCCCGCGAAAGACCGCTTCTCCGCACGTAAAGAGTCCGAGCAGTGCGGCCGCGATGCATATCGGCCCGATGGGCTCCGTCGCCTGTTCCGGCTCCAGGCGCAAGTAGCTCGGCACACAGAAGCCGGCGACCAGCAGGACACTGAACGCGAAGGGAAACAGGCGCAGCGCGAACAGCATGCGGGCGGCATCGCGCGGCTTCACTTTGGAGGCGAAGCGTATCGCGGCCGGCAAGAGGCAGTTCGCGAACGCGGCTGCGAGCAGGTGCACGAGAAAGTAACAGGCGAACGCGAGACAGAGGAGTCTGGAACAATACGGAAGATTCATGTTTTCTCCCGCTTTCTCAATTCCTGGCGCTTGAGACGGATCTTTTTTTCAAGCTCATCAAGGAGAGCTTCGTCGTGCTGGCCCACGGCGTCGACCAGGCACGAAATCAGCAAATCGCCGGAGGGCTGCGGACGCGTGAGGAAACCGTTCACGAAATCGCCGGCGCGCTTTTGATCCCATTCCAGGCGGGACCAACGCTGCGAGTACAAGAACGCCCGTTCGGATTTGCGCCGCTCGAGGAAACCTTTTTTGAAGAGGCGGTCGAGCGTGGTCATCACGGTGGTGTATGCAAGTGGGCGCACAAGCTCGTCCGTGACGTCGCGGACGTTGCTTTCGCCGCGCGTCCAGAGAATGTTCATGACCTCGATCTCGAGGGGGCCGAGGTCGTCTTTGGAGAAGCGGAGCAAACGAAAATATTAGCAGTGTTAGAGGTAGTCGAATTCGAGGTCGGCTATGAATTGGATGCCCGGGACGACTTTCTTGGCTAAGCGGCGGTCGTTGGTTAAGAACAGATCGACTTCTGCTTGAGCGGCGCAGGCGAGTTGAATCGCATCGGCGGGCTGGACGGATCGATCGGCGCGGATGTCGGCGAAACGATGAGCCGCTTCGAGCGTGAAAGGTAGAACGGTTACGAGGGGTGGTGATATGAGGTCCGTGTACCGCTTCGCGATTTCGCGATTATTACGAGCGGTCGGGCCGGAAAGAATCTCGCCGACCGTCAATGCGCTGGTGCAAAGCTGGTCCTGACGCTTCCACATGCGCTCTCGAATCGCGTCGACTCGTTTAACGAAGAGCGGGTGCTCTTCCACCCAATAAATGAAAAGCATGGTGTCCCAAAACACCAGGCTCACGAGGCGCGCTTTTCCTTTCGTGCCGCCTGGCGAAAGTCGACGTCGTTTCTCTCTCCATACCAGTGCTCGCGCAACTCTCGAATGAAGTTTTCGCCGCCGCCGAGGTCTTTCCATACTTCTTTACCCAGCCCGCGCAATGCGAGGAGCGGGTCCTTACCGGGTTTATTCCTAGCTGAATCTTGCGCCGCCGTGTACCAGTCGAGAAGATCCCGATACTTCAAAGGAAGTTGCTCCGCTTTGGGAAGGGTCTTTCCGTTGTTTCGATCGGGATGATAATCGTCTCCGGGCCGATAGAGGCGATAGGTCTCATCGGGGTTCAAATAAAGTTTGCGGTGCTTGCCGGGATCGGGCTTTTTGTTCGCGACGCAGTGGCTGCTGATGTGAGTCCGAATGCCGGAATCGCTGAAACCGTGATCTGGCTCGATCTCGTAGACCTTCTGCCGGATGTCGTTAGACGAGAATCCGCTTCGTTCCGGCTGCTCCCGGGAAAGTGAAGCCGTCGCCACCCAGACTAAATCGGCTATCGAGATGCTCTTCATGATTATCATGATACTCATGAATCAACCCCAAGTCAAGTGCTAGAATCGAATCGGATGTTTCGTAAAGTTCTGGTTGCCAACCGCGGCGAGATCGCCGTTCGCATCATTCGTGCGCTGCGAGAACTCGGTATCGGCAGCGTCGCCGTTTTCTCCGATGCCGATCGCGCGGCGCTGCATGTGCGCATGGCCGACGAAGCGGAGCGCATCGGACCAGCGCCATCGTCGGAGAGCTATTTGAGGAGTGGCCGCGTGCTGGACGCGGCACGCAAACATGGAGCCGCCGCCGTACATCCGGGGTACGGTTTCCTGAGCGAAGATGCCGAGTTTGCCGAGGAATGCGAGCGCGCGGGCATCAAGTTTATCGGGCCATCGGCGGCTTCCATACGGGCGCTCGGATCTAAGATCGACGGGCGCAGGATCGCCATAGAAGTTGGCGCGCCGATCGTTCCCGGCACGAACGCGCCTGCTGAAAGCTATCAACACGCACGCGCGATCGCCAATGAAATCGGGTATCCGGTGCTGCTCAAAGCGGTCGCGGGCGGTGGCGGAAAAGGCATGCGGCGCGTGAATAGCGAGGCCGAGCTGGAATCGGCTATTCGCGACGCGCGTAGCGAGGCGGAGCGCGCTTTTCGCAGCGGCGAAGTTTATGTCGAGAAGGTCGTCGAGAATCCCCGCCACATCGAGATTCAGCTTCTCGGCGATGAGCACGGCCACATGATCCATCTCGGCGAGCGCGAATGCTCCTTGCAGCGGCGGCATCAAAAAGTCGTCGAGGAGTGCCCGTCGCCGCTGGTTGTTGCGTATCCGGAGATGCGCGCGGCGATGGGTGAGGCGGCGATCAAGATCGCACGCGCGGCGGGATACTATAACGCCGGCACGGCTGAGTTCCTGGTCGATTCCAATCGCAACTTCTATTTTCTGGAAATGAATACGCGCCTCCAGGTGGAGCACCCAGTGACCGAATTGGCAACGTCGCTCGACTTGGTGCACTGGCAGATCCGGATTGCTGCGGGCGAACATCTGGCGATCCGGCAGGAAGATGTTGCGCTGCGCGGGAGCGCCATTGAATGCCGGCTTTACGCCGAAGATCCCGATGAATATTTCTTCCCTTCACCCGGCGTGATCGAGAGCCTGTCGGAGCCGGCCGGTCCGGGCGTGCGGCTCGATTCGGGAGTTTACGAAGGCTGCGAAGTGACCATCGATTACGACCCGTTGCTCGCAAAATTGAGCGTCTGGGCTGGCGATCGCGATGCGGCGATTGCGCGCATGCTGCGGGCGTTGAGCGAATACCGGGTAGGCGGAATCCGCAACAACATATCGTTCTTTCAAGAGATTCTGGACGACGCCGAGTTTCGAGCCGGCCGCCTTCATACCGGATTTATCGCGAATTTTATGGAGCGCCGAGCGCCGCGGCGAGATGGCGCCGAATTAGATATCATCGTGGCGCTGGCTGCCGCGGAGCACTATCGCAAGCTGAAGCCTGCCGAGAAAACAAACGGCGGCACGCAAGTGAGCCCCTGGCTTCTGGAAGGAAGATCGAAGAACCTGCTGTGAGTTTCGAAATAACGATTGACGGCCGCGCAGTGTCGCTCGATACCAACGGAAGCGGCAATATCCACGAAGTTTCGCCTGGGCTGTATTCGGTGCTTTACGGCGGGCGAAGCTACGAAGTCCGGATCGCGAATTCCAATGGAGAATGGTACGCCACAATCGGGGACCGCTCGTTTGTCCTGGACATCCAGGACCCGCGCAATTGGGTACGGCGATCGGGCGCGGAGTTGGGGCAGCTGCATCAGGACGTGAAGGCTCCCATGCCGGGAAAAGTGATTCGGATGCTGGTGCGCGAAGGCGACGACGTACACGCCGGGCAGGGTTTGGCAGTGGTGGAAGCGATGAAGATGCAGAACGAGTTGAAGGCGCTACGCGCGGGCCGCGTATTACGGGTGCCGGCGAAAGACGGCGATACCGTGGGCGCGGGCGATGTCTTGGTGACCCTCGAATAGAATAGATCTGTATGGAAGAAGTATGCTCGCTGTGCGGCGGTTCGGGATGGATGATTACCGAACGCGATGGCATTTCGGGGGCGGAACGATGCGAGTGCGCGGCACGGGACCGTTCGCGTCACATCCTGGAAAATTCGGGCATTCCGCCAAATTACCGGAACGCTTCGATCGACAGCTTCATTCTTCCGCAAGAGAACCCGATTGCGAGGACGGCGCTCGGCACGGTGATGACGCAAGTGCGTGCATTTGTGAGGGAGTTTCCGGCGGCGGACAAACCGGGTCTGTTGTTAATCGGAAATCCGGGAACGGGGAAGACGCATCTGGCTGTGGCGGCGCTGCGCGAGTTGATCGTCCAGAAAGGATTCCAGGGAATTTTTTTCGATTATCAGAACCTGCTGGAGCGCATACGGGCGGGATACAACGAAGTGTCGGGCGCGAGCGAAAAGGAAGCGTATCGCGCAGCTTTGGACGCCGAGGTGCTGTTGCTGGACGATCTCGGCGCGCATCGCGTGACGGATTGGGTGGAAGATACCGTGACGTCGATCATCACGTATCGCTGCAACGAGAAAAAGCCATTGATTGCGACCACGAATCTGCGCGATGAGGATGCAGGGGACAAGCGAACATCGGGTTTGCAGAGCGATATCAACAGCAAATATATGCTCGCCGAGCGGATCGGAATGCGGGCGCGGTCTCGACTGTTCGAGATGTGCCGGGTGATCCGTATGCCGGCGATTGAAGATTATCGGATACGGACCAAGAAGGCAATGGTTACTGGGTAAGAAACAGGCCACGAACAACGATGGCCTGTTCTACTAAGCGGCCGCTTCGGACGACGCGTTCTTCGGGTCGTCGCCGGACGGTCCGTAAATGCTGGGGACTTTCGATCCCATCGGGCGCAGGTACGCCGAGAGCTGCCCGCGATGATGAATCGAGTGGCGCATGGCGAAGCTTAACAAATCGACCAGCGGCACTTTTCCGGCAAAGTCCACTTCCGTGAGGAGGTGTTCGCCCGAAGATGCCTCCACTTGCGCGATGCCTTTGGCGAACGCTGGTTCATACCACGCGACGACATCGGCGCCGCTCGTGAAAGCTGCGGGACGCTTCGCGGCTTCGGGGTCCCAATTAAACTGGCCCGTTGCGATGCCGTTCAAGAACCACGCCTCGGACGACGCGATGTGCCAGGCGAGATCAATCGCGGTCATCGATTTCGCGTCGGGTGTGTAAGTACTTCGATCGGCCGGAACACAGGCGAGAACGCGCAAAGTGGCGGGCAGTTCGGACTTGAATTGGGCGACATAGGCGTCGCGGAGAACGATGGCTTCTGGGGGTTGCATACAAGCCTCCTGCGCCACAGTAACATAGGATCAGCGAGGCGCAAAAATGGTCAGAACGGATCCTCTTTCATACCTTTCGGAACAGCTCGAAGCATGGCGCAAAGCCGGAACGTATCAGCGGCTGCGAGTGCTCGAATCGGCTTGCGAGCCCGTCGCGACGTTCGACGGCAAGGAAGTAATTAATCTCGCAAGCAACAACTATCTCGGGCTGGCGGACCATCCCAAGCTCATTGAGGCCGCGGTTGCGGCTGCGAAGAAGTATGGGGCTGGATCGGGTGCGGTGCGCACCATCTCCGGTACGATGGGTATCCACCTGGAGCTCGAAGAGAAAATCGCGAAGTTCAAAAAGGTCGAGGCTTGCGTGGTGTTCCAGTCGGGTTTCGCGGCCAATGCCGGCACGGTGTCAGCGGTGCTCGGGGCGGAGGATCACATAATCTCCGACCAGTTGAATCACGCCAGCATTATCGATGGGGCGCGGTTGTCGAAAGCGAAGATCCACGTGTTTCCGCATCGCGACACGGCGGCGGCAGAGTCGATCTTGCAAGGATTGGCGGACAAGCCGGGTCGCAAAGTTTTGATCACGGACGGCGTGTTTTCTATGGACGGCGACATCGCGCCACTGCCGAAACTGGTGGAGATCGCGGAGAAATACGGCGCGATCATGATGATCGACGACGCGCATTCTTCGGGGGTGCTGGGGCGCAATGGGCGCGGCACGGTGGATCATTTTGGATTGCATGGGCGCGTCGATATCCAAGTGGGAACGCTGTCGAAGGCGATTGGCGTACTGGGCGGGTACGTTTGCGGAAGCCGCGACCTGATCGATTTTCTGTATGCGCGGGCGCGTCCATTTCTATTCTCGACATCGCATCCGCCTTCGGTGGCGGCGTCGTGCATCGCGGCATTCGACATTCTCGAGAGCGAGCCGGAGCGGATCGACCGGTTGTGGGAGAACACGCGGTATTTCAAAGAGCAGTTGAACGCGGCCGGATTCAATACGGGCGAGAGCGAGACTCCGATTACACCGATCATGGTGGGCGAAGCGAAGAAGGCCCATGAATTTTCGCGGGCTCTATTCGAGAACGGGATGCTGGCAACCGGAATCGGGTATCCAACCGTCGCCGAGGGAAAGGCCCGCATCCGAACAATCGTAACTGCCACGCACACGCGCGAGATGCTGGACCGGGCTCTCGAAATCTTGACGCGGGTGGCGAAGCAGATGCAGATTATTGGGTAGCCCAGTGTGAAGATAACGATCTCGAAGGAGAACTACCTCAAGACCATCGCCGAGGCGGAGAGCGAGGGCGAGGTGGTGAAAGCCGCAACCCTGGCGCGCTGGCTGAACGTATCGGCGCCGGCCGTGACCATGGCCATCAAGAGGCTGAAACGCGACGCGCTGATTCACGTGGGCGCGGAGGGCCAACTCACGCTCACGGATGGCGGCCGCGAGATCGCGAACCGCCTGTTACAGCGGCATTATCTGATCGAACGGATGCTCACCGAAATTTTCGGCATGGAATGGTTCAAGGTCCACGAAGAGGCGGAGCAACTGGAGCACGCCGTATCGGCCGATTTCGAGCGGCGATTGGTTGAGAAACTCGGATCGGCCGCGGCTTGTCCGCACGGCAACCGCGTGGAGCATGACACGCCGCAGGAGCGCCGCTTGCGAGGCTTGCAGCTTTTGAGCGAGATGGAGCCGAGCGATGCGGCTCACATCGTGAGTGTTTTTGAACGCGACCGCAAGCTGCTCGAATACCTGGATGGTCTGGGAATCGTTCCTGGCGCGGAAGTGAACGCGGTCTCGCGCAACTACGACGAGACGTTCACGCTGCGAGTCGGCGGCGAAGAGGTGCAACTCGGGGCCGGCGCCGCGCAGAAAGTCTGGGTGGAGCGCAGCGCGGCTTCAGGCGTTCAATAATTGCGGCAGGCGATTGAGCTCGGCGTCCGTGGAATCGTTAGGGACAGAGCAACCGGGCGCGAGAATGAATTTCTTTCCAGCGCCGCTTTGAGCGGCTTGCCATTGGTCGCGTAGACGATCCTCATTCAAACTGCGAAAATTCTTTTCGTCGAGGCCGCCCATCAGAACGCCACTGTACTTTTCGCGCAGCACATTGATCGGGACCTTGGTCCCATGCACCGAATAATTAATCGCGGCCGCGGGCCATTTGCCGGTGAAGCGGTTGAGGTAGACGTGGTCGCCGTGGAGGTGCAGAATGTTCAGCGGCGATCCGCTCACCGCCTTGAGCACCATGCGATCGAAGGGCTCGCTGAATTTGGCGTAATCCTTCTCTGGCATGACGTCGGAATCCGCGTTCGCAATGGCGAGAAAGATACCGGATGCGCCAGCGGCGATGGCCCGTTTTGCGTGGCTCGCTTCCGATTGTGCGATGACTTCAAGAGCGTTGAGCAGCGCTTTCGGATTGGACTCACGCAACGAGTTCACTTCTTGCGCGGAAGATAGATTTTCCGCCACTTTGTAAGGATTGAAAATTGTCTCGACGAAGTAGGCGTCGTCGGAGACCGCATCGCGAATCAATTCAAGCGCGTGGATTTGCTGTGGGAACGGGTTGTCGTTGGGCTTGAGTTCGTACCAGGTTCCTTCGGGCTTAGGATACGGAAAGTCGCTCATCACCTTGACAAGGTCGGTGCGGAAGTGGCGATGGAAGTCGATCGTGGCGCCGGCGAATTTTTCGGGTCCTTCCTTTTCGAGACCGAAATGATGCCAGAAGGAGAAGGGGGGCCGATCTACTTCGGCCCCTTTCAATGCACGGTCGATGCGCTCCTTGTGTGAGAGCGTGATAGCGGCGGACCCGGTCAGCACGGGGAGCGCGGCTGTCGCTAACAGGAATTGCCGCCGGGTAGTCACGCGATCGGCCTCACGATCGATTGCGGCCGCAGATAATCGAACAGCGTGTCGGGGCCGAGAACGCCGCCGCCGAGGCCGCTCACCTTGCATCCGCCATAGGGGATTCCATGTGCGAACACGTTGTGCGCGTTGATCCAACTATTTCCGGCCACCATGGCTTCGGCGACGCGATGGGCGCGGTCCAGGTCCGCGGTCCAGACGCTGTTTGCGAGGCCGTAGGCGGATTGATTCACCAAGTCGACGGCTTGATCTTCATTGTTGAAGGGCATCACGTAAGCGACGGGTCCGAAAATCTCTTCGCGTGCGCAGACGTTTTGTGGATGACCGGTGAGCAGCGCCGGCTTCACATAGAAGCCCTTGGGATGCGTAGAAACTTTAGCGGGACCGCCTTCGAGCAACGAAGACGCGCCTTCCTTTGCGCCGCGTACCAGGTATTCGAGCACGCGATCCATTTGCTTGCGGCTGACGAGCGGACCCATGTCCGTGCCCTCTTCGAGTCCATGTCCAATTTGAACGCGCTGCAGGCTGTTGCTGGCGCTCTCGACGAATTGATCGAAGACGGATTCATGGATGAGCCAGCGCGTGGCCGTGCAGCAGACCTGGCCGGAGTTCAGCGTGATGGCGCCGGCAAGCGCGGCCGCGGTCTTATCGACGTCGGCATCGGGGAACACCACCGCGGCGCCTTTGCCGCCCAGCTCGAGCTTCGTGGGTACGAGATTCGCGCCGCACGCCGCAGCGATTTTGCGGCCGACTTCGGGAGATCCCGTGAAGCCCATGCGTTGAATGCCGGGATGCGCGGCGAGGGCCGAGCCCGCAACTTCGCCGAGGCCAGGAACTACATTGATGACGCCGGCTGGAACGCCCGCCTGCTGCGCGAGCTTGCAGAAGTAGAGGCTCGAAAGAGGGGAGTCTTCGGCGGGCTTGAGCACCACCGTATTGCCGGCCGCGAGAGCGGGACCGAAACCCCAACCGAGCAGCGTGAATGGAAAATTCCAGGGAAGTACAAATCCGCACACGCCATACGGGAAGCGCGCGGAATACGCTTCATGACCGGCCACCGCGATGGGCTCGCGACGCCGCGTGTGGACCGAAAGATCGGCGTAGTAGCGCAAGGTTTGAGCCACATTGGGCACGTCGAATCCGAGCGCTTGGGCGATTGGTTTGCCGACATCGAGCGATTCGATTTGAGCGATCTCGCCGCGATGCCGGTCGACCAGATCGGCGAGCCGGTGCAGGATGACCGCGCGGTCGTTAGCGGGCATGGTGGCCCAGGTCGTTTTGCGAAACGCGGTAGTTGCCGCCTGAACAGCGCGATCGATGTCTGCCGCGGTGCCTTCAGCCACCTCGGCGAGAACTTCGCCAGTACCCGGATCGCGCGTTTCGAAATGGCCGCGGCTTGCGGCCTCCTCCCAATTTCCTCCGATGAAAAGCTTTACTGGGCCGGAAGCCAGGAACTCAGAAACTTCCGGCAGTAGTGGTGCGGACGTTGCAACGCCAGCCATTTTGGGCCTCCAGAAAATACTAATCTGCGAACACTTTCAGGGTATAACGATGCAGGGCCGGTGGCGCGGACGATCGCATTTTGTCGTCTGCGCTTTCTTGCGGACCAGACTGACCTACAAACGGCGAAGAGGCCATATCGAGTGCAGTATGCACCACAGAACTGCCAGTTATATGGCATTCGGTTGCGCTTTCTCATAAGATGTAGTACAGTATCTACTGGAAGTGCCGCATGAATTCTACACGCCTAGACTCCCTGCAGGAATTCAAGAAAGCCGTTCTCTCGGCAGATCTGGAATCGAGCACGGCTTTTAGATCCTTGCTCAATCAAGCTCAAGGGCTCCTTGAGATGAACGATCGGGAGATTGGCGATGCGCTGCGTGTTAGCCGTCCTACGGTCAACCGATGGATGCGAGGGAGGAGCCTACCTCATCGAGCGCTACGAAAACCTATTGCAGAATGGGTTCTCCAACAACTGGCACTCAAGATCAAGCGGCTTGAAGCGATGCGGGCGCCAGCGCTGGTCGCTTAGAAACAAAGTCATCAACGCGTAAAGACCTGTTACATCCTGGCGCACGCTACGGCAAATGCGTATCATTGCTATTTCATGCATGCGCCGGATTCGGTATCTTTTTCTCAAGTGCGTTCCGGTGAAGCCGCCGAGGCCTTCGCCTTTCATGAACGAATTTCACGCTCCGACACGCACATTTGGCCTCGAACGCGAGAGCAATTGAGCCGGTTGGCTCAGGAAGGCCTGCTCTTCGGCGCGCGGATAACGAGTTCGCGGGAGATCGTTGGTCTCTGCTACCTTACGGCCGATGAACGAGAGGAAGAGTGGGAAATGGGCGGACTGACGGTTGTGCAAGATCTTCAGCATCTTGGCATAGGAACATTCCTCGTTCGTTTTGCAATTGCGCACACATTAGCCTTTGACGCCGCGCCCGACGATGAAGCGGTCCGGCGGGTGATCGCATATGTCCACGAAGAAAATCGGGCGCCATGAATACTTCTAGAAAAATTAGGATTCATCTGGATCGATAAAATTGAAGTTCCCGCCGCCGATGCTCCTGCCTCCATGAAGCGAAATGCGGCTGGTAATCTCGTAGGCGATAAGTTCCTGTTTGCACCAGCCGGTCTCAGACTGTTGTCTCGTTGGTTAGATGGTTTTGAGGGGAAGATTCACGCAACCGGCCCCGCCGCGATCATTGAGATCGAAGCGCCGATCACCTTGTATAACCTCAGGGAAGCTCTGAATCAATTGGCGAATCTTGCCGAAAACGTTTGAGTAGAAGCCGAGTGGGAGCTTTAATGAATGACGCCGCGTGTTCTCCATACCGTTCTGAACCCGGGCGCAATCGTCAACGTTGCGCCAGCGACGAAAAACGAAGCGACACCGGGCAGATCGGGAAGGGTGATTTTCTGCGTTACGTATTTCCCCGTGGATTTCACGACTGCCGGATCGGGGAGAGTCGTGCGGATTCCCGGGAGGCGGTCCAGGCGGAGTAGGTCCGCGTAGAAGCGCAGCGATTCACCGTTCACTTCCACTTCAGTAAACTCGAGCCCCACGATGAAATCCGCACCGCCGTTATATCTTTCCAGGCGGCGAATTCGTCCATGGACGATAGCGCCATCGGGAATTACGATCTTTCCTTTTCGAAGCACGTCGCCCGAGACTTTGGCTTCGATTAGCGTCCCGACCGAATCATGGTCTGTAATCGCGGTCGTGAGCTGCAAGGTGACCGGCAAGAAAGGAGGGACAGCCTCCGTTTTGGGACGATCCACCGGCGCCGGTTGCGCGGCCGCCTGCGGTTCGGAATCGAAGTGGATGGTGCTTTGCGCGGAAAATGTTCTGCAGTGGGTGTATTCGAGGTGATTGTAATTCTCTTGACCCGGCGTTTGCCGGATGTGCAAGTCGGCGTCCTGCGCCAACAACGCGTTGTAGTCGCCAATACGCGTACGGGCGTAGTTCACGCTCAAACTCATCTCTTCTAACGGCAGGTAGGGCGGGATCCCCGCAGCCTGGGATTCCAGACGCATGAGATCCAGGGTTTGCGGGTCGGCCCAGAAAGAGCCTTGTCGCCTACCGTGCCGAAGCCGCCTACCAACGAAATCTTAATTCCGCCAAACAAGCTAGGAAGGCGGAAATCGTATCGGACTGCCGGGCGGTCTCCCATCTTTTCCTCGCCGCGAAAACTGAAAGTTGCGGCGCACACAACTTCCTCCACGCACAGCGCAAGAACTATCGATACGCCCTGGCAGTATGCGGCCGCCACGGCTGTGGCAAAGAGGCTACGCCGCGAGAAGATCTCGAGAAATTGATTGAGACTCGTCTTGCAAACGATTGGTTGGACCGCACCGCTGCCATCGTGATTGACCCGGAACTAGAGAACTGGTTCTGGACGAATTCTACGCACGTCGCGGAGCAAATCGGGTGGGCGGGCGGAATGGAAGACCTACGTGTTTGGCTTCTCAAGGAACGCTTCGTTGCCGATAGTGGGTCAAAGCCCAACAACCCAAAGGCGGCACTGGAGAAGGCATTACGGCTCACCAAAAAGCCCCGATCGAGTGCCCTCTATCAGGCGATTGCGTCAAGGGTCAGTTTTCGCGAGTGCGTGGACCCCGCATTCCTGAAGCTGAAAGCGACCTTGCAGGGCTGGTTCCCGCGTGCTGATTACTAACATCGCTGAGCCTGCCTTCCTCCCGAAGTGAGAATCTGTTCCCGACACATGGGCATTCATGAGGCTGTGCTGACCCTGTGAACCACATACCAAACGGATCCATTGCCCGTTAGTCCTGTTAATCGACACCCAAAATCCGGCCCCTCCACCACATCTTCTACAATGAAGCTTCAGGGGAGAACATGCTGGTCGTAATGGAAGAAGGGGCTGCCGAGCCTCAAATTCAAAAGGTCATAGACCGCCTCGTCACCATGGGCTTCACCGTCCACCGCTCCACCGGCGTCACCCACACGCTGCTCGGCGGCGTCGGACCGGTCGCCGATTTCAATCCCATCGACTTCGAAGTCATGGATGGCGTCAAGGAATGCCATCGCATCGTCTCCCCCTACAAACTCGCCAGCCGCCACTTCCGTCCGCAGGGAACCATCGTCAAGATCAAAGATGTGGAGATTGGCGGCGGTAAAGTCGTCGTGATGGCCGGCCCCTGCAGCGTTGAAAATCGCGATCAGATCGATCAATCGGCCGAGATCGTTGCACGCGATGGAGCCCGCGTCATGCGCGGCGGCGCCTTCAAACCCCGCAGTTCTCCCTATAGCTTTCAAGGCCTCGGCGAAGACGGCCTCAAGATCATGCGCGACGCGGCCGATCGCCACCAGCTGCTCGTCATTAGCGAGGTTATGGATCAAACCCAGATTCCGCTGCTGTGCGATTACGTCGACATTCTCCAGGTCGGCGCGCGCAACATGCAGAACTACAATCTCCTGCGCCAGCTCGGCGAGATCCGTAAACCGGTTCTGATCAAGCGCGGCATTTCCGCCACCATCGAAGAGCTTCTCTTAAGCGCCGAATACGTGCTCTCCGGCGGCAACTACGACGTCATCCTGTGCGAGCGCGGCATCCGCACCTTCGAAAATTACACGCGCAATACCATGGACATTTCCGCCATCCCCGTCGTGCATTCGCTTTCGCACCTGCCCATCGTGGCGGACCCCTCGCACGGCACCGGACGCCGCGACAAAGTGATTCCGATGGCTCGCGCGTCCGTGGCCGCCGGCGCCGATGGCCTGCTCGTCGAAGTGCATCCCGACCCCGACCACGCCCTGAGCGATGGCGCTCAGTCTCTCAAACCCCAACAGTTCGCCGAGATGATGCAGCAGATCCGCATCATTGCGTCAGCCGTCGGCAGGACAGTTTAATCCGGGCGATGGAAACGGTCGCCATCTTCGGCGTCGGCCTGATCGGCGGTTCGTTCGCGCTGGCGTTAAAAAAGGAAGGTTTTAAGGGCAGGATAGCCGGCGTCAGTTCGCCAGCAACCCTCCAAAAGGCTCTCGCCGCCGGAGCCATCGATGAAGCCTTGTCCGCAGAGGATGCCGCGCGTACCGCCAGCCTCATCTATTTGGCACAGCCCATATCGGCTATTCTCAACACCATTCCAACCCTGAATGACTGGGTGCGCCCGGACGCTTTAGTGACGGATGCGGGCAGTACTAAGGGAATCATCGTAGCTCGCGCAAACGAAACGCTGACGCGTTGTTTATTCATAGGCGGACACCCCTTGGCTGGAAAAGAACGCCGTGGCGTTGAACACGCCGAACCCGATCTTTTTCGCGGCCGCACCTATGTTCTCACACCCGGCGATCGGCAAGATCTGGACGCCCCCGCCGCGGTCAATTTCCTGAATTGGCTTGATCGCATCGGCGCCAGACGTTTTGTTACAACCCCCCAGCGTCACGACGAGGTGGTGGCTTTCACCTCGCATTTGCCACAACTTACAGCGACCGCGCTGGCGGCCTGCCTGGACTTTGAATTCAAAGGAGACCCTCCCCCGCTATGGGGTCCGGCGCTCCTCGATAGTACTCGTCTCGGGTTAAGTCACTTTGAGATTTGGGGAGATATTTTGCAATCCAACAAGTTAGCGATTAGGCAAGCTCTGGAGCAATATATCCTTCAGCTTCAAACTATGCAGCGTCAAATGGCGCAGGGCGAGTTGGAGCCCGTTTTCGACCGGGCAGCCCAATTCGCGCGGCGTCTGCGCAAGCCCGCTTAGAACCGCATGCGGCGGGGTTCCAGAGTGCCCCATCGAACTAATTTTATTAGAATCTTGCCAACAATGAGCATATAATAGACAGGATCACCCCCATGGAACCGTCCTCAAGTTCAATTGCCGCCATTGTTCGAGCTGAGTTACTCCACCAGGATGGCGTGATTAAATTCGCGCCCAACCGCCGGTTCACCACTCTGTACTCGGAAGGAAGTCCTGCTGACTCGCTGCTGTTCCTCGAGTCGGGCTTGGTTAAGCTCTGCAAGCGGGGCGAAGAAGGTAAAGAGATTATCCTCCAGGTGGTTGCGCCTGGCGAACTCTTTGGCGAACAGGCTCTCAGTAACGAACATACGCGTGCTACCGCGGCGGAGGTTTTACAGGAAGGCGCGATCTACGTAATTCCGAAGGACCTCTTCGTTCGATTCTGCGATTCGCGCGCCGACCTGTGGCGCCTGGTTGCGCAGCTCATGGTGCAGCGCAAGCGCGATCTGGAAAAGAAGATCGAGCTTCTTTGCATGCAGGACGTCGAGTACCGCATCCTGCACTACATGGCCGAACTGGCGACTTCGTTCGGCTCGCGTCTGGATGGGCATGAGTACGCGATTCCTCTCTCGCAGGGGGAACTCGCGAGCCTCATCGGAGCCACTCGAGAAACCACCTCGACGACGCTGAACCTGCTCGCCCGCCGCGGACTCATCCGGCTCGGCCGCCGCCAAATGGTGCTGGCCTCGCTCGACAATGTGCGCACGGCAGCCCGCGACCGCTCCGCGAAAGCAGTAGGTAAATCGTAATCGACGATTAGCGCGGAGTTCCGGCGGCCGCCGATTGAACCTCTTAGCGAAATCCGCGTTTATCGGCGTGAATCGGAGGCCAATCTCCGTCTGAAACGGTTATAGCCGCATACAGTCCAACAAGTGTCAGCTCGCCGGCAAAGAGGGGCTGATGAAAGGACAATCATGCGTCTAAGCTGTGCCAAAGCGCTTGCATTAGCGCTATTTATTCAAGTCGGCCCCGCGTTGGTGCTTGCACAGGATTCGGCCCCGCAGCCTGACAACACCAGGGTGAACAAGCAGGACCGCTCTCCCGATGCAGTCACCGCGGATCGACAAAAAATGAACTCCTCCGACCGGGAGTTGACCAAGAAGATCCGGCAGGCGATTGTTAAGGATAAGTCGCTGTCAACCTACGGCCACAACGTCAAGGTTATCTCCCAGAACGGGACCGTGACGCTCCGGGGGCCAGTGCATTCGGACGAAGAGAAGACCGCGATTGAGGCCCATGCCGCCGAGATCGCCGGCCGCGACAACGTCAAGAGTGAGATCGCCGTAAAAGGCGAAGCCGATCGCTCTCAGAAGTAATTTTGATTTCGTAACAGGAGGACATTTATGGCAAATACGTCTGTATACGGCATTTATCCGAACGAGTTGACCGTCGAAAACGGAGTCGACGCTTTACGTCAGGCGGGGTTCCGCAGCACGGATATTTCCGTGCTTTTCCCCGATAACCGTGGCACAAAAGATTTCGCGCATGAGAAGAACACCAAGGCTCCCGAAGGCGCCGCCACGGGCGCGGGATCGGGCATGGTGATCGGCGGGGCATTAGGCTGGCTGGCCGGAATCGGCGCGCTCGCCATCCCTGGACTTGGACCATTCATTGCGGCCGGGCCCATCATGGGACTGCTCGGCGGCATGGGTGCGGGCGGCGCCATTGGTGGCATCGCGGGAGCCTTGATCGGAATGGGCATCCCCGAGTATGAAGCGAAACGCTATGAAGGCCGCATCCGCGAAGGCGGCGTGCTGCTTTCCGTTCATTGCGACGAGTCGGATTGGATAAAACGCGCCAAAGAAATTCTCGAAGCGACTGGCGCGAAAGATATTTCCTCGTCCGGCGAAGCTAGCGCCGATTATGCCAAGTCCGATCGTCCCATGCCGCGTAGCACCGTTCGAAGTATATAAAAACCCGTGGGACAGACCATCGTTTTTGGTGGTCTGTCCTTCTTCTACTTCAACGGCGAAAAATCCGCCGGATCCATAAACACCGAATCCACGTGATTCACAATCTTCCCGTTCGCTTCTGAATCCGCCCTAACTTTCTGCCATTCCGGATCGGCCTGAAACGCCGCCCAATTCGCCTTCGCCTCTTCGCGGCTGGGGTGCGCCAGGATGTAAATCAGAGTGTCGCCGGAGCGTGGCGCGTCCTGAGGAATCCAATATCCCACGCTGACCATATGGTGCCGCTGGAAAATCGCAATCGTGTGATCGCGGAATCGTTTTTCGAGATCCGGCAGCTTCCCTTCGTTGCAAGTATAGGTTCGCAGCTCGAACACCCTGCCAGTGCTTTGCGCGTGAGCGGTTTCGGTCTTCATAAGCCAAGCCCCGAGCGCCGCGCCGAACAGTGCAGCGGCAATCGCAAATACTTTGGTTCGCATCACTGTTTTATCTTACATCCGCGCTTCATCTTACATCCGCCAACCGCCCCGCACGAATTTCGCATTAAACGCTTGCGAGCGCACAGCATCGTTCGCTTGCACTCACACAGCACAATTCGCTTGTAAGCACACAACATGATATGCTTGTATACGTACAGCAACAATCGCTTGTAGATAACCGCCCATGGCCACCCCCAACGAAAAGCTCGCCTCGTCCCTAACCGAACTGCGCGACCTCCAAAAGAACGGCCGGCGCGTCTTCCAGTCCCACGAACTCACCCGCGTCCACCGCGAGCGTCTTCTCCGCAACGGCTTTTTGCAGGAAGTTATCAAAGGTTGGCTGATCTCGTCCGGCCCCGGCGCGCGCGACGGCGACAGCACACCATGGTACGCGTCCTTCTGGGAATTCTGCGCGCGCTATTGTGCGGAGCGCTTCGGCGAGGACTGGCATCTCTCGCCCGAGCAATCGCTTTTCTTGCACGCCGAGAAGACCGTCGTTCCAACGCAGGTAATCGTTCACAGCTCCCAAGGCACGAACCACAAAGTATCTCTGCTATCCGGCACGTCGCTCTATGACCTGAAACAACAGCAGATGCCGCCCGCCGCCGACATCGTGCAGCGCGATGGCTTGCGCATCTTCGCGCCATCGGCGGCGTTGATCCGCGTTCCGGAAACATTCTTCACCG
>JBEKUT010000079.1:0-20073 GCA_049514735.1 Bryobacteraceae bacterium | reverse complement strand
TGCGGGATGGCAGCACGAAGATATCGATGGCGCTAAGCCACTTCGCAACATCCTGCGTAGCGGGTTCGAAGTGCGTGGACGCGGCCACCCCAGCTTCCAACGCATAATGCTGCAGCCGGGCCAGTTCCTCGCCGCTGCCGACAATCGTCAGCCGCGCGTCCGGCGAGGTCTTGTGAACGCGCGCAAACGCACCGATCAACGTTTTCAAATCCTTCTCGGGCCGCAGACCGCACACAGTTCCGATAGTGAGTGGATGCTCTACCGAAGTTCGCTGGAAGCCGTCGATGCCGTTATAGCAGACCTGAATCTTGGACTGGGGAACGTGCTCGTCATGCGCCAAGTGACGCCGCAGATATTCGCAGTTGACCACGACGGCGTGGGCGAAACGGTCCGACATCCGCGTCAAGCGGCGATACGTCGGCGGGATGAGCTGCCGGTGGGACCGCTGGCTCGATATCGCGATGGCCTTTGTCATCATGCGCGCGACTGGAATCGCGTATACGTTCAGCGGATAATCCCAAGTTTGAACGATGCGAATGCCGTGCTCGTGAACATACCGGGCCAGCGCCCGGGCCTGCGTGAACGTCGCGGAAGAAAGATAAGAGTCGACCGGAAACCGCACCACTGGCACGCCGGCATCGCGCAATTCGTCGCCTCGCATTCCGGCTGGACGAAAACATCCGACATGCGGTTCGAAGACCGCGCGGTCCAGCGATTTCGCCGTCTCCGTCATCTGACGCTCGCTGCCGCCGATGTGCAGCTCGCGAGCCATCAGCAGCACGGGAATTTTCATTTGCCGTAGATCGCTTTGCCGACGCGGCGCATCCACGCGAGTTCATCATCGGTCATCGGGCCGCGGTCCAGCGCATCGAGCGATTCGCGGACATGCTGCTCAGTGGCGGGTCCGGTCATGCAGATGTCGATATCGGGGTTCGAGAGAACAAACCTGTAGCAGTCTGTAGCTGTAGGAACCTTGTCGCCACGGGGCGTGCGCTTGGGATCGAGTAACTGTCTCCAGCTTGTCGCGGTAAATCCGACTGTTCCTTGCGCCAAGCCGGTAGGCCGCTGCCAATCCGGCCGGACGGCGTTGTAGCGGACGTGAATAATGTCGATATCCGTGGGCGCGAGTTCGGGAATCAGTGGCTTGTTATGCGTTGAGAGCGCGATGTGGCGAATCAAACCCTGGTCGCGCAGCTTGCGGCACGCATCCAGGATTCTGGGATACGCCGCGCTGTTCCACATGCCCAGAAGAAGCGCATCAGCGTGATCGTAGCCGATCTTGCGAAGCGCGCGTTCGAGACTCGGAGCGATCAGGCTCGCCAGCCGCGAGTAGGACTGAATCACCAGAAACATCTGTTCGCGTTTTGATTTGAGATGGCGCAGCGCCTCGCCGAATTGGGCACGCCGGAATGTGCCCCAGTAAATATAGTTGACGCCGCGTTCGAAGGCCATTTCGACGCCGCTGGCGGGCACGCCGTAGCTCGCTGAGATTCCGAGGCGGCAAACGTCGCGCCCGGTCCGGCCAAATTTTGCATGGGACCAATCGGTTATCATTTCTCGAATCCGGCTCCCGTGAGGATAATACCAAGCTGGCGTGGATCGCCTGCCACCGAGAACGTCTTGTCGACGGCGATGGTCAGGGTCATCGAGGTGCTCGCGGTGGCGACGGGATCGGTCGTGATCGTATACGATCCGGGGCGGTCGTAGCGCGCCTCTTTGATGAGACGATCGTCGTCCACGAGAAGACGAATCACGCGCGCGGGCGATTGATCGGGAATATAAAGATCCACTTTGATCGGCGTGGGCTGCGCCGGCGACTTGAGCAAGAGCACGGCTTTGTCCGAAGTCCAGCGCCATTTGTTCTGTTCCAGTTCATAAACGCCACTGACAATCTGTTGCGCGCTTTCAGGCGCGTTCATCGCCAAATATTCGAGGGTCGGCTTGCGCTCCACGACGAGATCGGCGCGGACAAAATCGATGGGTCCGCGCGAAATGTCAAAAGGACGCAGGCCGAGACCGGCGCTGGAGTATGCGGAACGGGAGTTCAACGCCACGATGCGCAGCGGTATGCGCGACGTTACTCCGATCGCCGAAATTGGAGCAAGCGTTCCCCCTCCGGTGTTGAATTTGAACGATTGGAGCTGGCTCGAAACTACGACATCGCCGGGGCGAACCACCTGGTTACGCTGCAACGGGAGCGCGCCCTCCGATTCGAGATAATACCGGAGTCCCCACTCGCCATCCACCCACACGCGCTTTGTCTGGGCGTCCTGCGCGAGGCTGTGGGCGTAGTCGCGATAGGCGCCCCACTGTTTGTAATTAACCACTGCGAGCGCCAAACTCAGAACAAGTTCGAGAGCAATTCCGGCGTAGAGCCATCGCGGTGAGAGCTGTTTCGTAACCAGTATGGCTACGGGAACGGCGAGCGGAAGCAGATAACGGGCCGAGCCCGCGAAAAAGATAACGACCGCTCCAGCGAAGAAAATCAGTATCCACTGTGCCAGAAAATCGCGCCAATGATCGAGGGACCAGATCAGGACGGCCGCTCCGGCCGCAATCGAGATCCAAAAGATCGGATTGTGGTCGTAAACGGCGGCGAGCAGCGCGACCACGGCCAAGACGACGATGCGCCGGCCAAACGCGGCGAACGTCAGAATCGGAAAAACGATCCAGCCGAGATGACCCGTCAGAGCAACAGCGCTCTTCAGCTTTTGCGCGCCGGCCTGAAAGCCGTACGTCTGCATGTATCCCGCCAGCACGCTCGCTGGCAGCGAGCCAGACGAGATACGTTCAAAAATCTGGAAGAGCGCGATCGCCAACACCGGCGTCAGAAGCGCAATGTAAAACACGCGGCCGGCCCTCTTCCACGCATATAGAAATAGGATAGGAACCAGCACGACGGCCTGATAGGCCGTCAGCGCAACTAACGCCATCGCGACGCACGCGAGCCCCAGCGCCAATAAAGACTTTCGATCCACCGCATGCACAAACAATGCCACCGCAGCCAGCCAGAATGCAACGAGCGGCAGATCCGATTCGAGCGACGTCCCATTCACAACGAATGCCGGAGTAACTAGAAACAGCGCCGTCGCTAGCAAAGGATAAGGACTGAACCGCCGCGCTAAATACAACGCGCTAACACCCGCGATCAAGGAAAACAGAATGTACGCAGCGTGGAACGGCATTTCACGCACATCGCCAAACATCGCCAGCAGCCCGGCGAGAAACCAGACGTCGAGAGGCGGATGCGGATGGCCCCGCATCTCCACCATGTCGCCGAGAAAAACATAACGAGTGTGGTACGGATGCAGCGGCTCAATCTGCGCGTGCTCCGCGCCGTAAAGATAATCGACATCGTCGCCTTGAATCGCCTCGTTGAGAAACGGCAGGCGCAACGCCAGCACCAGCAGGACGATCAGCGCGATTTGCGTCCCAACCGAAGTTATTCGGGTTTCCAACGTAGGACCGGTTTGCGTGCCGCCGCTACCTCATCCACTCGCGACGTGCGCGTATTATGAGGCGCCTTCAGGACGAATTGCGGATCTTCTTCCACCTCTTTCGCAATGTTGATGAGCGCGTCGATAAAGAGATCGAGTTCATGCTTGCTTTCCGTTTCGGTCGGCTCAATCATCATGGCCCCATGCACGATCAGCGGAAAGCTGACCGTGTAGGGATGGAATCCATAATCGATGAGGCGCTTGGCGATATCGCCCGTATGGACGCCCTTGCGAGCCTGCTTGTCGTCGCTGAACACGCACTCATGCATGGTCGGGCTCGTGTAAGGAAGCTCGTAATACGGTTCCAGCATCTTGCGGATATAGGTCGCGTTGAGCACCGCATCCATGGTGGCGTTGCGAAGTCCCGGGCCGCCGTGCGCCATGATGTACGCCAATGCGCGGACCAGTACGCCGAAGTTCCCATAATAGGCGCGCACGCGGCCAATCGATTGAGGCCGGTCGTAATTCCAGGTGTAATTGCCGTCCTGTTTGCGTAGACGCGGTGTCGGCAGGAACGGTTCGAGATGCTTCTTAACCGCGACTGCGCCGGATCCCGGACCGCCCCCACCATGCGGCGTCGAGAAAGTCTTGTGAAGATTCAAATGCATCACGTCGACGCCGAAGTCACCCGGTCTCGCGATACCCACCAGCGCATTCATATTCGCGCCGTCCATGTACAGCATCGCGCCCTTGGCGTGGAGGATTTTCGCGGCTTCCACAATGTCGTGCTCGAAAACGCCGGTGGTGTTGGGATTCGTCACCATCAGGGCCGCGACATCTTCCGTGGTGGCCTTCGCCAGTACTTCAAGATCGATCATGCCGCGGTCATTGGAACTGATGTTCTCGATGGCGTATCCGGACATCGCGACCGTCGCCGGATTGGTCCCATGCGCTGAATCGGGAATCAACACTTTCTTACGCGGATTGCCCTGCGATTCAAGCAAAGCGCGGATCAACAAGATGCCAGTGAATTCACCGTGCGCCCCCGCGGCCGGCTGCAGCGTGACCGCGTCCATGCCGGTGATTTCCGCTAGAGCAGCTTCGAGCGCGGCCATGATCTCCAAAGCGCCCTGCGATAACGACTCCGGCTGATAGGGGTGAATCCACGCGAGGCCGTCCACGCGCGCCACCGCCTCATTCACGCGCGGATTATATTTCATGGTGCAGGAACCGAGCGGATACAGGCCGTAGTCGATCGCATAATTCTGCGTCGAGAGGCGCGTGAAGTGGCGGATGGTCTCCACTTCGCTCACCTCCGGGAAGTTCTCGATCTCGCTGCGGACGTTCGTGGCTCCGAGAGCCTCGGAGGGAGAAACCTGCGGAACATCGAGTTCGGGAAGCTGATAGGCGAGCTTGCCAGGCGAGCTCTGTTCGAAGATCAGCCCCTCATTCGGATTTACGTGTTGCCGGACTTTCCGGATCATCGGGCTTTCACCTCCTCGGGCGTCAGTTGCCCAACCCGTGACAGCGCGCCGATCCCACGCACAGCGCCGTGAAAGACCTCGGCGAACGTATCCATGTGGCTTCGTTTCGTCATTTCGGTGGCGCAGACAAGCATCGCGCCATCCAACTCGGGATAAAAACGCTTCAGCGGCAATCCGCCGATAATCTTGCTTTCGAGCAGCGCCGCATTGATCCCATCGGGCCCCTCGCCATCCGTCATGGCGACAAATTCATTGAAGAACGGACCGGAGAATCGCAGCGGCAGTTTACCCGCCAGGTAATGCGCCTTCGACAAATTCTGTTCCGCCAGCTCGCGAAGGCCGCGCTTTCCGTAAACCGTCATGAAAACCAGAGCCATCAGTGCAATTAGGGCCTGGTTGGTGCAGATGTTCGATGTCGCCTTCTCGCGGCGAATATGCTGCTCGCGCGTCGACAATGTTAAACAAAATGCCCGATTCCCGTTGGTGTCTTTTGTCTCGCCAACCAGCCGGCCCGGGATCTGCCTCATATACTTTTCTTTGGTCGCGATGATGCCTGCAAACGGACCACCGTAGCTGGGTGGGATCGCGAACGATTGCAACTCGCCCGCGACAATGTCGGCGTCGCGCGGCGGCTCCAGCATCCCGAGCGACACCGCCTCGGCAAATACGAACACCAGCAGCGCGCCATGCTTGTGAGCCAGTTCGGCGGCGCGTTTCGCATCTTCCACGATGCCGAAAAAGTTGGGCGACTGGATAATTACAGCGGCCGTCTCGCCGTCCATCTTGCTCTCCAGATCGGCAAAATCCAAAGTGCCTTTTTCGTTGTCGTAGCCGAACTCGACCACAGGCATGCCCTGCTGCCGCGCATAAGTCGCGAGCACTTCGCGATACTCCGGATGCACCGTGCGCGACACCAGAACGCGGTCGCGCTTGGTGATCCGCATGGCCATCATGGCCGCCTCGGGAACAGCGGTCGAGCCGTCGTACATCGACGCGTTGGCAACCTCCATCCCCGTCAACTGGCAGATCATGGTTTGAAATTCGAAGATCGTGGTGAGCGTGCCCTGCGCGATTTCGGCTTGATAGGGCGTGTAGGAGGTTAGAAACTCGCCGCGCGAAACGACGGTATCGACCAGGACGGGACGGTAATGGTTGTAAACGCCGGCTCCGAGGAAGCTGGCATAGCCGTTGGCGTTTTCCGCACCGCGCGCGCGGAAATAATCGACAATTTCGTATTCGGATTTGCCTGGCGCGATGGACAGGGGCCGGTTGAGGCGCACTTCCGGCGGAAGATACGCGAACAAATCTTCAAGAGAATTCGCGCCGATGGCGTCGAGCATGTCACGGCGCTCGGAATTGGACTTTGGAAGGTATCGCAAGTCCTATTTTAGCGGGTGACGCCCGGTACGTCGAGGTTGAATCTCACCCGAGAAGTACCAAAGTGGCGCCGGCCGTCGAAGTTCGTTGCCGGCGATCGCTACTGAGCCGCTCTGTTTCCCAAATAACGGCGCAGTCATTAAAGCCGCACGCCCGACTTGCCGATGACCCGAAGGAGTGCATACCGAGTCCAGACCCGCGCTTCCCACGTGGCTTTACCCGTCCCTGCTGAGTGCGGCGATTCTGGCCTACTGGTTGCCGCGCCTGCTGCGGGGCTTCTGGATCGACGAGGCCGGCGCTTTCTGGGTCGCTCATGGCGGATGGTCGAACGTGTGGCACACTATACAGGTTTGGCCCACGCAATCGATTGTTTATGCGTATCTAAGTACGTTTTTCTCCTCCGACGGTCCCTATAAAGAAGCAGTGCTGCGCGCGCCATCCGTGGCCGGCATGCTGCTCGCGACGTGGGCGTTGTACAAGATGACGGACGCCATGTTAGGAGCCGGATCGGGCTGGTTCGCAGCAATTCCGTTCTGCTGCGCGGGCGCGATCGTCGATATGGCCACCAACGCTCGTCCCTACGCGTTAGGCCTCGGCGTCGTGATGGTGTCCTTCTGGAGCTTGCGGCAGCTTGTCCACACCGGTGATCGCAAATGGCTCGTCGTATACTGCGTTTCGTCACCGCTCATCATCCACTTTCACTATCCGTTTGTGGTCGTATTCGCGGTACAGGCTGTCTATTTGTATGCCGCATGGCGCGCCGGCCGCCGGTTGCGGTGGACTCAATTGCTCATCGGAGTAGGCGCAATCATGCTGGGCGCAGTCCCACTAATCTGGCCATTCTTGACGCTGGCGCAAGTCTCGACGCGTTGGAAAACCGCCGCGCTGCCAACACTTTCTACGTTCCTGAGCTTCTACCCGCTGCAGGTGTTATTTCCCGCCGTCATCGGGTTGGGACTGTTCTTCGCGCTCTATCGGAAATGGTTCGGACCAATTACCTCAATCCCCACCGACGACCTTATTCTGCTGCTCACCTGGCTGCTGCTCGGCCCCGTTGCGATGTTTATCCTGGCTCGCGCAGGCTCATACGCGATCTTCGCCACGCGCTTTCTGATTTACGCCTTGCCGCCTTTTTTCATTCTGTTGGCGTGGGCTATTAAGCAGGTCGGAAACGCGCCCGGCCGCTTCGCGCTGATCGGCTCGATCGCTATGAGCGCCGCTCTCTATGTGCCGCAAATGGCGGTGACGCACGAATGGCGAACGCCCCTGGCCATTGCGCAGGGCGTCGCGGGACCGGGCACGCCGATCCTCCTCCGCAGCGGCTTTGTGGAATCGCCGATCTTCGACTGGAAGTCCGAACCCAACCCCGCCACGCACCTCTTTTCACCCCTCCTGGCGTACCCGGTGAAGAATGAAATCATCCCGATTCCCTTTTTCGTAGACGCCTCCGCCGAGCGTTATATCGAAAAACAGGTCGAGCGTCGCGCCCCCACGCACGCCGCGTTCTGTCTGCTTGCCGAGACTGGCTCGGACGTGCTCAGCGTCCTCCCAGCCTGGTTCCACGAACGTGGCTACCGCTCGTATTCTCAAGAAGTCGGCGGCTTCGAACTGCTGCTCTTCCGCGCGCCTGAAACGGTCGCTCAATCCACCCGCTAAAATCGGATATGGCGTTGTCCATTTTCGATCCGCTCGTTGCGGAGTGGTTCACAACCCGTTTTTCCCAAGCCACGGAACCCCAGACCCTCGGCTGGCCCGAGATTGCCGCGGGCAAAAACGTCCTGATCTCAGCCCCCACGGGATCGGGCAAAACCCTGGCCGCTTTTCTCATCTGTATCGATCAGCTCGTGCGAGCCGCGCGGGCCGACGCACTCGCTGACGAAACTCAAGTCGTTTATGTTTCCCCATTGAAGGCGCTCTCCAACGACGTGCAGCGCAATCTCGACGTGCCGCTCGCCGAAATCTCCGCACTCGCCGCAAAGCGCGGCATCCCGCTAGCGCCCATTCGAACGGCGCTGCGCACTGGCGACACGCCCGCTTATGAGCGGCAGCGGATGCTGAAGACGCCGCCGCACATCCTGGTAACGACGCCCGAATCGTTGTTCATCCTGCTCACCGCCGGCAGATCGCGCGAGATGTTGAAAACCACGCGAACCGTAATTGTCGACGAGATCCACGCCATCGCCGACGACAAGCGTGGATCGCACCTCGCGCTCACACTCGCCCGCCTTAATGCGCTCACTGGAACCCCTCCGCAGCGAATCGGTTTGTCGGCCACCGTAAAGCCCATCGAGGAAGTCGGCCGCTACCTCGCCCCGAACACGAAAATCGTCGACATTGGACACCGCCGCGCCATGGATCTCGCCATCGAGATTCCCAACGACGAACTGGGCGCCGTCGCAAGCAGCGAGATGTGGGGCGAAATCTACGATCGCATTACGCAGCACATTCTCGCGCATCGCACGACACTGGTCTTCGTCAACACCCGCCGATTATCTGAGCGCATCGCCCATGCTCTAGGCGAACGCCTCGGCGAAAATGTAGTTCTCCCGCATCACGGTAGCCTCTCGCGGGCGCTCCGCTTCGACGCCGAAGCGCGTCTGAAATCCGGCCAACTCCGAGCCGTAGTCGCAACGGCCTCGCTTGAACTGGGCATCGATATCGGCTCGGTAGATCTGGTCATCCAGATCGGCACGCCCCGGTCGATCGCCGTATCGCTCCAACGTGTGGGACGTTCCGGCCACTGGGTGGGCGCTAAGCCGCAAGGGATTTTCTATCCCACTACCCGCGACGAACTGATCGAATGCGCGGCCCTCGTTAACGGCATACGCACCGGAGAACTGGAGCGCATCGAGATTCCGGAGAACGCGCTCGACATCCTGGCGCAGCAGATCGTCGCCGAAACCTCGGCCGACGCCTGGGACGAAAGCGAGCTATACGATCTCGTCCGCTCCGCCCATCCCTATCGCAGCCTGAAACGCAGCGATTTCGATTCCGTCGTCGCCATGCTCTCGGAAGGCATCGCGACCTCGCGGGGCCGCAGTGGCGCGATGCTCCATCGCGATCAAGTGAACAACCGTGTGCGCGGCCGCCGTGGCGCGCGTCTCGCAGCCGTCACTTCCGGCGGAGCCATTCCGGAAAACGCGGCTTACGCGGTGATCGCCGAACCCGAAGGCAAAACCATCGGATCGCTCGACGAAGACTTCGCGGTCGAGAGCCTGACCGGCGATGTATTTCTGCTCGGCACCCAATCCTGGCGCATCCGCCACGTCGGATCGGGAACCGTTCGCGTCGAAGATGCGCACGGCGCCGCGCCATCCATTCCGTTCTGGCTCGGCGAAGCCCCTGGCCGCTCGCCCGAATTGTCCGGCATCGTTTCGAGCCTGCGCGAACGCATGGCGAGCACACCGGATGAAAAACTCGACTGGCTTGGGTCCGAATGCGGACTTGACGAACCCGCGGCTCGCCAAGCCATCGCGTATCTCCGCGCCTCCGTGTCAGCGCTGGGCGTCATGCCATCGAAAGAAACCGTAGTAGCCGAGCGTTTCTTCGATGAAGCTGGCGGCATGCAGCTCGTTATTCACGCTCCGTTCGGAGCGCGCATCAATCGCGCCTGGGGACTCGCGTTGCGCAAACGATTCTGCCGCACTTTTAATTTCGAATTGCAGGCCGCGGCCACCGACAACGGCATCGTCATTTCGCTGAGTGACCAACACGCCTTCCCGCTGGAACTGGTCTTCGAATTCCTGAAGCCTGAAACGCTGCAAGACGTGCTCACACAAGCGATGCTCCCAGCTCCTATGTTCGGAGCACGCTGGCGCTGGAATGCCACGCGAGCGCTTGCGATCCTGCGTTTTCGCGGCGGCAAAAAGGTTCCACCGCCGATCCAGCGCATGCGCTCCGACGATCTGCTGGCATCGGTGTTCCCCGATCAAGTCGCGTGCGGGGAAAACCTGACCGGACCCATTCGCATCCCCGACCATCCGCTGGTGAACGAGACGATCGACAATTGCTTGTACGAAGCTATGGATCTCGATGGGCTGCGCCGAGTGATTGAGGGCATCGAATCGGGCGCTATCCGGACAGTCGCAATCGATACGCCCGAGCCATCGTTCCTCTGTCACGAAATTCTGAATGCCAATCCCTACGCGTATTTGGACGACGCGCCTTTGGAAGAACGCCGCGCGCGCGCTGTCCAACTCCGCCGTACCATGCGATCCGATGCCAGCGATGGAGCGGGCATTCTGGACCCTGCGGCCATCGAGCAGGTAGCGGCTGAGAGCTGGCCCGAGGTTCGCGACAAAGACGAGTTGCACGACGCTCTGCTCACGCTGATCACAGCCCCGCCATGTCCCGATTGGCAGGCGCTGTTTGACGAACTGCTTCAGGATCGCCGGGTGTTCGTGCACCTGCGCGCCGGAAGAACATTCTGGGTCGCCGCCGAGAAGCGCGCTGTCGCCGACGATCCCGTGATCGTTCTCCGGGGCTGGTTGGAATCGACCGGCCCGGCCACTGCATCGGCTCTCGCGGAGCGCCTGGCGTTCACCCGCGAGCAAATCGATATCGCCCTGGCGCAACTCGAAAGCGAAGGGCAGGTGATGCGCGGCCATTTTACTCGGACCTCGCCGCTCGAAGAGATGGAATGGTGCAACCGCCGCGTGCTGGCGCGAATCCATCGCCTGACGCTGGGCCGGCTACGCCGCGAAATCGAACCCGTCTCGGCGGGCCAGTTTCACGCGTTTCTCCATCGCTGGCAGTACGTCTCCGCGGGAACGCAGTTATACGGAGCCGACGGCCTTTTGCAAATCGTGCGCCAGTTGCAAGGCTACGAATGCCCCGCGGCGGCCTGGGAGTCGAACATCCTGCGCGAGCGCATCGCCAGATACGACGCGGAATTTCTCGACGAACTGTGCCTCTCGGGCGAAGTGATGTGGGCGCGCATTTCGCCGCACCCTGGAGCGCGCCCGACGCGCGTCGCGCCGATTTCATTGTTCCTACGCGAAGACGCCCCCTGGCTGTTGTCGACGGCGTTTCCGAGCCGCGACGGTGAGGGAGCGCCCTCCGAAGCCATCCTCACCGCCCTAAAACAAAACGGAGCCTCCTTCTTCGCCGACCTCGCACGCGCCACCAACCGGCCCATCGACGAGCTTCAAGACGCCTTATGGGACCTCGTTGCCGCCGGCATGATCACAGCGGACGGCTTCGAAAACCTGCGCGTCCTCATCGATCCCAAGCGCCGCAATGCCGACCTGCAATCCAGGCGCAGCCGCTCGAGAAACGCGGGAGGACGATGGGCTCTCCTCCACCGCGCCCCGTCAGCGGATTCGGCCACAGAAAAATGGGCCGATCAACTGCTGCGCCGCTGGGGCGTCCTCTTCCGCGACCTGCTCGCTAGAGAACCCGGGTCGCCGCCTTGGCGAGAACTCCTGCCCATTCTGCGCCGCATGGAAGCACGCGGCCAAATCCGCGGCGGCCGCTTCGTTTCTGGATTCACTGGCGAACAGTTCGCGCGACCCGAAGCGCTTGACTTGCTCCGCGCCATTCGCCGCGCCGGTGACGTCGAAGCGCCACGCGAGCTCTCACCGTCCGACCCGCTGAATCTCACCGGGATCATTCTTCCTGGCCCGCGCGTCAGCCCTCTATTGCTTACGCGCGCCGGATAGCCGGGTCAGTATAATTGAAATCAAATGAGATTTGCCGCATTCTTCGTTGTTTGTACTATTCTTGTTCTTGCCGGTGACCGCGGCGGCGAATACTTCAGCACCGACTCCGGACCGGTCACCATGACCCTGTTGCATCACGCGACCTTCGAGATGGAACAGAACAACCACATTATCTATGTCGATCCCACCAGCGATTCCAACTTCAAGGGATTGCCGAAAGCCGACCTGATACTCATCACGAACGACCAGCCCGATCATCTCGACCTTGCAGCCATCAATCGCATTTCACGGAAAAATACAGCCATCATCGCTCCGCCTGGTCCCGCGCCGCGGCTCCCGCATTGCACCGCGCTGCCCAACGGCGAAACCGTAAGCATGGGCGAGATCGTGATCGAAGCGGTGCCGGCTTATCAGGACACACCCAAAACCACGCATGAGAAAGGGCAGGGCAACGGTTACGTGGTCACGTTTTCCGGCTTCCGCGTCTACATTTCCGGCGACACCGGCGTCTTTCCTGAAATGAGCAAAATCAAAAACATCGATGTTGCATTTCTCGCAGTGGGAACGCCGGAATCCATGTCGCTTGACGACGCCATCAAAGTGGTGAAGCTTATGAAACCGAGAATCCTCTACCCCTACCAGTACCGCGATACAAATCCCGACGACATCAGGAAACAGCTCGCGAGCGCCGGCACGGAAGTGCGCACGCGGAATTGGTACTGAGACGCTGTCCGGGGCTTTTTGCCGTGCTTGATCAGCAATGAGCTTCCAGCCGTTTAGAAATCCGATCGGCTTCGGAGCCGTTGACTTCATCGAAATCGCGCTCGCGTTATTGCTCGTAGCCTTCATTTTGCTGCGGCCGTGGCTCGAAACGCAGGCGAGGCGTTTTGCCGAGAGAACCCTCTGGTGCATGCTCGCCCTTGCCGCTCTCCCCGTTGTGCTCCGTCTGGCGTTGCTCCCGTATCATCCCGTTCCTGTTCCAAACATTTATGACGAGTTCGGTCATCTGTTAGTCGCCGATACGCTGCGCCACCTCCGAATCGCGAATCCGCTGCATCCCATGCATCGTTTCTTCGAGACGTTCTTCGTACTTCAGGAACCGGCCTACAGCTCCATTTATCCCTTAGGTCAGGGCATCGTTCTGGCGTTCGGCAGGCTCCTCTTCGGACTCCCATGGGCGGGCGTGGTGCTTACGGCCGCAGCCTTCTGCCCGCTCACCTATTGGATGCTGCGCGCGTGGGTGAGTCCCTTTTGGGCGCTTGCCGGCGGCCTGCTCGCAGTCCTGGAATTCGGACCGCTCAACACCTGGATGAACAGTTATTGGGGTGGCTCGCTTGCCGCTTGCGCCGGTTGTCTTGTATTTGGAGCGCTGCCGCGCCTGAAGGAATCCCGGCGAATCCGCGACGGCGTCCTGCTCGGAATTGGCCTCGGATTTCACGTCCTCACGCGGCCCTTCGAATCCATCTTCCTGCTTATAAGCGCGGTCCTCTTTCTAATACCCGCCAAACCCAAATGGAGTCCTGCGTTAGCCGCCGCCTCAATCCTACTGGCGGCACTCGGACTCACTCTCCTACAGAACTGGCGAGTCACCGGCCGTGTAAACGAACTCCCCTACCAACTCAGCCAATATCAATATGGGGTGCCAGCCGCGCTCACGTTTCAATCCGACCCGGTGCCCCACCGCGACCTGACGCCGCAGCAGGCCATGGAGTACAAGTCGCAGCTCTCCTTCCGGAATAGCGGCACGGAAACGTTCACTAGCTATTTCGAAAGGCTCGCGTACCGCGCGCGCTTCTACCGCTTCTTTTTTCTCGCGCCTTTATACTTGGCGTTCGCCGCCTATCTGCTCGCCTATCGAAGCCCGCACTGGCTATGGGTTCTCTTCACGCTGACGCTCTTCGCGCTGGGCACAAATTTTTTCCCGGCCTTCCAGTATCACTACATCGCCGCGGTGACGTGTCTCTTCGTGCTCGTCAGTGTCACCGGACTCCAGCGTATAGCCCAGTGGCCCGGAGGACGCGAAGCCGCAGCCCTTCTCTTTTTCCTATGCGTCATCGATTTTGGGTTCCTGTACAGCCGCAGCATGGCCTCGAATCCCGGCAAAGCGGAACGGCGTACGCTTGTAAGTCAAACCCTTGAAAAAACACCGGGACAATTACTCGTCTTCGTACGATACTCGCCGCAACATATTTTTCAAGACGAGTGGGTGTACAACGATGCGGACATCGACGGCTCCCGCATTGTCTGGGCGCGCGACCGCGGCCCTATCGACAATGAAGAACTGCGGCGCTATTATCCGAAACGAGCCGCCTGGTTGCTCGATCCCGACGTACAACCGCCTAGGCTGATCCCTTACCAACCCGAGCCAGTTCCCGCGCCCTCGCCACCACTGAAAGAGGCTGTCAAACCATCCAAGCGGCCGGTCATACAACTGGAACAAGTCCGTTAATTCGTTTCGAGATCCTTCAGGCACTCCGCCAGCGTATCGAGCGCAAAATCCGCCTGATCGCGAGTAATTACCAGCGGCGGACACAGCCGGATCACGTTTGGTCCCGAGCCCAGCACCAGCAGCCCGCGCTCGAATGCCTCCATGACCACGCGATCCCGAAGGTCCGGCGCACGCTCCCGGGACTCCCGATCCCGGACCATTTCGATGCCGATCATAAGGCCTAGCCCGCGGACCTCGCCAACATGGCGGTAAATTTGGGGCCATTCGGACATGCGGTCGAGCATGTAGGCGCCCAATTTAGCGGCGTTGTCGATCAAGTGCGATTCGAGCAGCCGCATGGTGGCGAGCGCGGCGGCGACCGCGACCGGATTTCCGCCGAACGTCGAAGCATGCGCGCCGGGCCGCCACGTCATTACTTCGGAACGCGCGATGGTCGCGCTGAGCGGCATTCCGCTTGCAATACCTTTCGCCGACGTCAATATGTCCGGCACAAATCCGAAATGATCGCTGGCCCACATCTTCCCCGTACGGCCCATTCCGGACTGTATTTCGTCGGCAACAAGGAGAATGCCATGTTTTAAAGCGATGCGCTGCAACTCGTCGAAGAAAATCCGCGGCGGAATTATGTACCCGCCCTCGCCCTGCACCGGTTCGACAACAATCGCGGCCACTTCCTCCGGCGGCACGACGCAACGGAAGAGCTGGTCTTCAATGAAGCGAATGGAATCCATAGCGCAATCCTCGGGACTCCTGCCGGCTGCGCCGCGATAGGGCTGCGGGTAAGGGGCATGGAAAACACCCGCTAATAGGGAACTAAATCCTTTACGCTGAACGGACTTGCTTGCGGTCAGCGAAAGCGATCCCAGCGTGCGGCCGTGGAAGCTGCCGTAAAACGCGATCAGCTTGTCGCGGCCGGTGGCATAACGCGACAGTTTGATAGCCGCTTCTACCGCTTCGGTGCCGGAATTTCCGAAATAGACGCGGTGAGGTGTGTCGCCCGGCGCGCTGGCTGCAAGCTTTTCCGCCAGATCGACCATGTTTTCATAGTAAAAATCGGTTCCGGACATGTGGATGAGCCGCGCGGCCTGGGATTCAATCGCCGCCACCACCTCCGGGTGGCAGTGCCCCGTGGACGTGACCGCAATACCGGCGTTGAAATCCAAAAAGCGGTTTCCATCGACGTCTTCGATGATGGCGCCTTCGCCGCGCTCCACTACCAGCGGGTAGCAGCGCGTATAAGAGGGCGACAATACCGCGGAATCGCGATCGATAATAGCCTGGGCGCGGGGCCCGGGCAGGGAAGTAATCAAATTCGGAAGATCGGTGCGGACAGCTTCAGTCAGCATGGGAAAGGCCTCCTAATTCCATCGGTTGTTTGTGGATGAATCGCGAGTTCGCCGCTGGCAAAACAGCGCTGCGCGAATGCGCATAAATGGAAGCTGGGCTACTAATCGGAGCCGAAGAGGGAGGGCCGAGCTTGAGATGGAACCGCCATCTACCTTAGAATACCTCTCCGGACGAAGCCGGGAAAGGGACCGAAGTACCCGTACGGAACGGAAGGATTCAGAATGGGAGCCGATCCGGAACGCGAGTGCCACGATTTTGGCTACGAGCCAGTTTCCTGGCGCGGTTCTTCGCCTTATCGCATTGATCCTACTTGCACCTTATCGGTCAGTCAGCATTGGTTTTGAACCTGCTCTTAACAACTCGTGCTGGATCCCATCAACGGGCGAATTGAACATTATATGGATCTGCTGGCGACCCGGCAGAAGATCGTCGCTTCGAATGTCGCCAACGCCGATACTCCGGGCTATAAGACCAAGGACATCGACTTCCAGTTCGAGTTCATGAGTCTGATGCAAGGCGGTACGCCGACCGTCAATGAGGTTTCCGGGTTGCCGGTAAAAAACGATGGAAATAACGTCAACATGGATCGCGAAGCGGGCCTGCTATCCGAAAATGCAATTCGCTTCAACCTGGCGAGCAATCTGATGCGCTCGCAACTTTCGTTGGTGCGGTCCGCGATTCAGGAGGATAAGAACGGATGAGCCTTTTTTCCGCTTTATCGGTCAGCGCTTCCGGCATGGCGGCGGAACGGTCGCGCGCCGAATTGCTGGTGCAGAACCTGGCGAACGCCGAAACGACGCGCACGGCCGAAGGCGGGCCATACCGGCGTAAGGACGTCGTATTCTCGAGCGCGCCGCAGAGTTCCGCGTTCTCCGCCGTGTTTCAAAGTGAATTGAACCCGCAAGCGACGGGAGTCGAGGTGTCGGACGTGGTGGAGGACACGCGCGACCCGGAGATGCGCTATATGCCGGGGCATCCGGACGCCGACACGAACGGATATGTTGCGTTCCCCAACGTAAATCCGGCGGAGGACATGGTAGACCTTCTCGGAGCCTCGCGTGGTTTCGCGGGAAATGTCGCGGCCATGTCGGCCGTAAAAGACATGATTCTGCGTTCCATCGACATGATGAAGTAAGCTATGGCGTTCCCGATCACCCCCATCACGGCGCCCGCGCTGGCGCCTCTGCCCACGGTCTCGAAGCCTTCAGGACCGTCCGGGGATTTCTCGTCGATGTTGTCCAACGCGATGGGAAACATGGACCAGAGCACGAAGGCTGCCGCGGGGAGCATCGACAATTTTCTGTCCGGCGAGAACGAAGAGGTCCACAGCATGGTACTGGAGACCCAGCGCAACGAGTTGCAATTCGAGCTCTTTCTGCAGGTTCGCAACAAGATGGTACAGGCGTACCAGGAAGTGATGAGGATGCAGATGTGATCCAGGGCTCCCCTGAACGATGGATTCCATAAAACAACTACTCGAACGGCTGACGCGTAAACAAAAGCTCACTATTGTACTGGCGGTTGCGCTGGTAATCGCTGGTTTGATCGGTCTTCGGAACTGGACGAGGGAGCGGGATTTCAAGCCGCTCTATACCGGTCTTTCGCAGGAGGACGCGGCGGCGGTTCTGGCGAAGGTGCGGGAGAGCGGTACCGAGTTCCGCCTGGGCGAGGGCGGGTCCTCGGTGCTGGTACCTTCGGCGAAAGTAGCGGAAGTACGCCTGCAACTCGCCGCGGGAGGTATTCCCAGAAGCGGCCGCATCGGTTTCGAGCTCTTCGACAAGACCAATTTCGGCACCAGCGATTTTGGCGAGCAGATCAATTATCATCGCGCCATCGAAGGCGAGCTGGAACGGTCCGTGATGGCGCTGACCGAAGTAGAACAGGCGCGTGTTCACGTAACTTTCGCGAAAGATTCTATTTTTCTCGAAAGCAAGCAACCCGCCAAGGCAAGCGTCCTGGTGAAGCTGCGGCCAGGGACAAAATTGTCGCCCGAGAACGTCACGGCCATCTGCCAGTTGACGGCCAGCGCCGTCGAGGGACTGCTACCCGACGCGGTGTCGGTTGTCGACATGCGCGGCGACGTCTTGAGCCGTCCCCGCCCGCCCGTGTCGCCGGACGATCCGCAGCCCTCCAGCGCCGCGCTCGAATACCGGCAACAGCTCGAGCGCGATCTGGTTATGAAAATCAACGCCACCCTGGACCCCCTGTTGGGCGCCGCGAAATTCCGCGCCTCGGCCGCCGTGGAGTGCGATTTTACAAGCGGCGAGCAAAGTGACGAAACGTTCGATCCATCGAGATCGGTGATGGTAACCTCGCAGCGAACCGAGGACGTTTCCGGAGTTAATACCGCGTCCGGAACGCCGGGAACTGCCTCCGCCCTGCCGCGTCCGGCTGCGCGGCCCGCTACAGGTAACGGCGGCGTCACCCGGCGGAGTGAGAACGTCGCTTATCAATCGAGCCGCACGGTACGCCATGTAAAGCTGCCGCAGGGAAATATCAAGCACGTCTCGGTTTCCGTGTTGGTGGATCACACCGTTCGGTGGGAAGGCACGGGCGTCAAAGCGAAGCGGATCATAGAGGCCCCCACGGCGGAAAAGCTGAAAGCTATCCACGATCTGGTCGCTGGCGTTATCGGATTATCGGCCGAGCGGAACGATCAACTCATCGTGGAAGCGCTGCCATTTGAAGCCACGCTAACCGCGGAACAGATCGATAGTAATCCCGCTCCGGCGCCAGCCCCGGATGAACTGCCGCCGTGGCTGCGCAAGTTTCTGGCGAATAAAGTGGCTCTGATTGGGAGCGGCGCAGGACTGATGGTGCTGATTTTACTGATGGCAACGATGCTTCTAAAACGGGGCGGGAAAAAGGTGGAAATGTCGGCGCAACTCGCCGCCGGCCAGCCGCGCGGGGCGATCGAAGCGGCGGACACCGCCGGAAAGGAGATGGAGGCGCAAATCGCCGAACAGGTGGCCATGAAGAAGCAACAGGAGATCGAAGCCATGCGGGCGCTAAAGCTGCCCCAGGTGACTACTAAGAAGGCCGAGGTGCTCACCAAACACATCGCCGAAGAGGCCAAAAGGGACGCCTCTTCCATGGTGCAGGTGCTGCGGAACTGGATGAATGAGAAGGAACCTAGACAATGATCCAGAACGTTGAACAGGCGGCGCCGATCTCGGGCATGCGAAAAGCGGCGATCTTGCTGATCACGCTGGGCGACCAGACCAGCGCCGAGATCTTGAAGCAAATGGATGAAGACGAGATCCAGGCGATCGGGCGCGAAGTGGCGCGCATCAGCTCCATCTCCAGCGAACAGGCGGACGCTCTCCTCGAAGAGTTCTACCAGATGACCGTCGCGCACGATTACGTCCTCAAAGGCGGCATCGACTATGCGCGAAAAATCCTGATTACCGCCTTCGGTCCTGAGGCCGCCAAGAAGATGCTGGACCGGCTGATGAAGACGCTCGGTTCGGAGATGGCCAGCTTCGATGTGCTTCAGAAGGCCGATCCGCAGCAGGTTGCTAAGTTCATCCACAACGAACACCCTCAGACCATCGCTCTGGTCCTGTCGCATCTAAATCCATCGCAGGCGGCCGGGTTGCTGATTTCCCTGCCGCCTGAAATGCGTTCCGACGTGGCGCTCCGCATGGCGAACCTCGATCAAATCTCGCCTGAGATTATCTCGAAAATCGCGGGGATTATCGGCGGAAAGTTGAAGGCCCTGGGCGAGTTCAGCCGCGAAGCGTACGGCGGTGTGCGCGCCGTCTCGGAGATGTTCAACCGCCTGGATTCCAGCACCAGTAAGGAAGTGCTGGAAAGCATGGAGCAGAGCCATCCGACACTGGTCGAAACCATCCGCCATCTTATGTTCGTTTTCGAGGATCTGCTGCTGCTCGGCCCGGAGGCGATCAAGGAAGCGCTGGCGAAAGTTGACCGCAAGGTTCTAACCGTGGCTCTGAAGGGCACCAGCGACCAGCTTAAGACCCATTTTCTGGCGGCGATGTCGCAGCGCGGTTCGGAGATGATGCGGGAGGACATGGACGCGCTTGGCCCCATCAAGATCAAAGAAGTGGAAGGAGCGCAACAGCAGATTATCGCGGTAGTGCGCCAACTCGAGGCTGAAGGCGTGATCAGTCTGAAAGGAACGGTGGGCGAGCAGTACGTGGTCTGAAGCGTCCGATGTCGTCCAAACTGCATCGTCGTGGATTGGAAGCGGCCGATGCGGCCGCGTGGGAACCGCTCTCCAAGGGTGGCGCGCCCGTGGTACGCAGTCCGCGCGAGAGTCCAGGGGCGGCACAGCAACATCCGGAACCGAACAGCGG
>JBEKUT010000078.1:0-20454 GCA_049514735.1 Bryobacteraceae bacterium | reverse complement strand
AGGAACCGGACACTGCACGTGAGCATACGAGTTGCCGTCTAAACGCGATAAAGCGCCGTTTGCCACAAGTTGCCCCGCCAAGAAAATGGAGTGCAAGAAAAATTCAAAATTAATCTTCCTCGCATCCCCAAGAAACTGCGTCTCTTACAAGATTCCACCGTCTGCTCCGAATCCCATTCGTACAACTCTCTCGGTATTTTTGAGTCGAGGTAAACCAATCCCCCATGCCAGTTCTCTTCTCGAAGACGCGCTGCTGCGGAGGCAGAGCCCTATTTCTGCCTCCGCGGAGCCCCTCCTGAAACCACAAACCTTGCCCCAGCAATAACTTAACTCGGTGTACCCCACTCCCTCACAGACACACGTGCCGAACGCTCCGTTCCCGGCACTGAAGACGATCCGGCGCAGCCAACTAAGATAGTTAATAAGGAGAGCCATTTGATTCAGAAGGGTGGGTACGTCAAGGACATACTATCCAAGGAGCCGGGCACGCGGCTCGATGCGTTCGGTTGGGTAAAGACGCGGCGCGACAGCAAGGGCGTCCATTTCGTCCAGCTTCAGGACGGCTCGTCGGCGCAGGATCTGCAGGTGGTGATTGAAGAGGGCCGCATTCCGGAAGACAAGCTGGCGCATATCACGACAGGCGCGTCGTTGCGTGTTTCCGGCGAACTGGTGAAATCGCCCGCGGCCGGCCAGGCTGTGGAACTGAAGGCGGAAGCGATCGAAATTTACGGCGTCGCCGATCCGGCCACCTACCCGCTCCAGAAAAAAGGCCACACGATGGAGTTTCTGCGCGACATTACGCATCTGCGAACGCGCGCCAACACCTTCGGATCGGTATTTCGCGTCCGCAACGCGTTATCGATGGCCATCCATCGCTTCTTTCAGGAGAACGGTTTCCTATATGTTCACGCGCCTTTGATCACCACGTCCGATACTGAGGGCGCTGGCGCGTTGTTCGGCGTCACGACTCTCGACCTGATGGCGCTGCCGCGCACGCCCGAGGGCCGCATCGATTTTGCACAGGATTTCTTCGGCAAACAGGCGTTCCTCACCGTCAGCGGTCAGTTGGAAGCTGAAATGTTCGCGCTCGCCTTCTCCAACGTCTATACGTTCGGCCCGACGTTTCGCGCCGAGAACTCCAACACGCCCCGCCATCTCGCGGAGTTTTGGATGATCGAGCCTGAGATGGCCTTTTGCGACCTCGACGATAACCGCCAGCTCGCGGAGAATTTCTTGAAATACATCATTCGCGATGTGCTCGACAAATGCCGTCCCGACCTGGAATTTTTCAACAAGCGAATCGACAACACGGTGCTCGCGACACTCGAACATGTGGCGGAGAGCAAGTTCGAACATCTTCCTTACACCGAAGCGGTGCGCATCCTCGAGCAGGCAACGGCCAAGGGCAAGCAATGGGAGTTCCCTGTCTTTTGGGGCGCCGACCTGCAAAGTGAGCATGAGCGTTACCTCACCGAAGAGGTCTTCAAGAAGCCCGTGGTTGTGACGGATTATCCGAAGGAAATCAAAGCGTTCTATATGCGTCTTAATGAAGACGGCAAAACGGTGCGCGCGATGGACGTTCTGGTGCCGCGCATCGGCGAGATCATTGGAGGCAGCCAGAGAGAAGAACGCCATGACGTGCTCCTCGATAAGATTCGTTCGCACAACCTCAATGAAGCGGCGTATTGGTGGTATCTCGATCTGCGGCGCTATGGCACGGCTCCGCATGCTGGATTCGGCCTGGGGCTAGAGCGCATGATGATGTATTTAACCGGTATGAAGAACATTCGTGACGTGATTCCGTGCCCCCGGACGCCCGGCTCGGCGGAATTTTAGCGAGTCTCCGTGTTTCAGAACTGGCAGGCCGCCAAAGGCGATGGCCCGTCCCACACCCCGTGGGTGAAGAGTGAGACGCATCCCTGGTATCTCGTTATTTGGCTGACCGGCGTCGATTATTTTTCGACGCTCGGATACCAGCCCGGAATCGCGCTGCTGGCCGCCGGCGCCTTATCGCCCATAGCGACGGCCGTTCTGGTGGCCGTCACCCTCCTCTGCGCGCTCCCGACCTATTGGCAAGTCGCTGGACGATCCTATGTCGGCCAGGGATCGATCGCCATGCTCGAGAATCTGCTTCCGGGATGGTGGGGGCGGCTTCTGGTTCTGGTGCTGCTGGGGTTCGCCGCCACGGATTTTGTGATTACGATGACCCTCTCGGCGGCCGACGCCGCGACACACGCTACCGAGAATCCCTACCTGCATCCTCTGGTCCACAACGCACACCTCACGCTTACGCTGATTCTCCTCGCGCTTCTCGCCGCCGTGTTCCTGATTGGGTTTAAGGAAGCGATCGATCTTGCCACAGCAGTCTGCGTTCCTTATCTCTTGCTCAACCTGATCGTGCTTGTTCGGCTCTTGATACACATTTCGATGCATCCCGTTGCCATCCCGCACTGGCTCGACTTGTTGCACGCGCAAGGCGATTGGAAGCAACTCACGATCGCGGCCGTGATTGTGTTCCCGCGCCTCGCATTGGGACTAAGTGGATTTGAGACGGGCGTGTCGGTAATGCCTTTGATCAAGGGCGATCCATCCGACGAGGAGCGGGAACGGCCCGAAGGACGAATCCGGAATACACGAAAATTGCTGGTTAGGGCGGCGCTGATCATGAGCGTGCTGCTGTTGCTATCGAGCTTCGTCGCCACGCTGCTGATTCCGAAAGAAGCGTACCGCGAAGGAGGCGCTGCGAGCGGGCGCGCCATCGCATACCTCGCGCACCAATATTTGGGCAATACGTTTGGCACCATTTACGATTTATCCACCATTCTCGTGTTGTGGTTTGCGGGCGCTTCCGCCATGGCCGGCCTGCTGCACCTTATTCCGCGCTATTTGCCGCGCGTTGGACTGGCGCCGCAATGGGTCGCATCCGCGCGGCCGCTGGTGCTGGTGCTGTTCGCCGCTGACGTCGTCATCACTTTGATTTTCCACGCCAGCGTGGACGCTCAGGGCGGCGCCTACGCGACCGGCGTGTTGGTCTTGATGTTCTCCGCCGCCATTGCGGCCGCGATCTCCCTGATGCAGGAGAAGCGTTACCTGCTGGGACTTTATTCCTGTGGCGTGGTCCTGGTTTTCGCGTACACGACGGTGGCGAACATTATCGAGCGCCGCGACGGCATCATCATCGCGAGCTTCTTCATCCTGTTTATCCTGACGGTCAGCGGAATCAGCCGATTGGCGCGCGCCACGGAATTGCGCGTCGAGGGCTTAACGTTCTGCGACGAAGAGTCGGAGAAATTATGGAAATCCATGCTCGAGAAAAAGGTCAACATGGTGCCGGTGCGCAGTCTCACGCCCGATGTCATCGCGGCGCGCGAAAAGAAGGTCGAAGAATATTACAAGATACAGGGCCCGTTCGCATTCATCACCGTAAGACTTCTGGACAATCGCAGTGAGTTTCTATCGCCGATAGACATCAAGGTGACGCTCGATAGCGGCCATTACATGGTGGAGGCATCGCAGGCTGTCGCCACCGCGAATGCCGTGGCTTTCCTTAGCGAATTGCTCCACCCCGCTGCAATGTTTCTGGGCTTAAGCCGCCAGAACCTGATGCGTCAATCCTTCCGCTACTTTCTGCTGGGCGAGGGGGAAGTGGGCTTGATGGTTTATACGATCCTGCAGCACTATTGGGAGACAGTGAAGCCCAACGAACCCCGGACTCGCATTTTCCTGATGAGCGACTGAGAGTCCTACAATGAAGTTGTGGCTAGAGGTTGGGAAAGCAAGTCGGTTGAAAGTCAAATCGAATCGTTTGCTTCGGGCCGCCGCGATCTGAAGGAGCAAATGAATCCCGAAGAAGCCGGACGGCAGCGGCGGAGAGAGGATCTTCTACTCTCACGTAAGCGCGTACTTCACGATATCGAGCAAAGCAAGAATCCGAGGCATCTCAAGATTTTGAAGGATTCCCTTGCGTATCTCGATACTAAATTAGCGGAGCTGGGTTGAGCGCTCTCGATTTGTAGGGTATACTCCAGATATGGAGTCGCAAGCATCCCGCAAGCAAACGCTGGAAGTGCACCCCGTAGCGCCGGACAAGCGGCGCGATCCTAAGATCCGCCGCCAGATGTCGGGCCCGGCGTTGCGCACCTTCTTCAACGTCGCCGCGGTCTGGAAGCTCACGAACGAGGAGCAACGGGCGCTGCTCGGCTGGCCCGCGGAATCCACTTTTTTTAAATACAAGTCGGGTCAGCCGGGGACATTGCCCTACGACACGCTGGTGCGTATATCGCTGGTCCTCGGAATTTTCAAAGACCTGCGCATCCTGTATGCGGAGAGCGATCTGGCGGACCGCTGGATTCAATTGCCGAACGGCAATCCGTTATTCGGAGGACGCCCGGCCGTTACGCTGATGACCGAAGGCGGTATCGACGGGTTGTATCAGGTGCGCAGGTTGCTCGATGCACGGCGCGGCGGTTGGAATTGATCCCACCGGTTAGCCGGGTCCGCTTAAACGACACTTGCCGCTTGATACCGAGCGTTTTCCCAGCAACTGGGATTCTGGACACGGTGGCGAGTCCCGAGGATCTGCCATTCATCTTTGAACTCGAAAGCTGGACCAACGATCGCGTCTCGACGGAGCTCGGAGTCTTGCATCGCATTCCGTCGGAAGAATGGATCGTCGGCCGTCCTATGGCCAGCGTGGTGATGGCGGCGTTCTGCCATCCCCGGCAAGGCGGTGGCCGCTTCAACGGTCCGGAGCGCGGCGCGTGGTACGCGGGTACGGCGCTCGAAACCGCGCACGCTGAGGTGGTCTATCATCGGACCGCGGAACTGGCCGAGATTGGCGTTTTCGAAACGCGGGTGCAGGTGCGGCTTTATCTCTCCGATTTTCACGCTCCGTTTCACGATATCCGAGCGGCCATTCCTGAGAATTTGCCCTATCACGATCCGGCCAGCTATGTGGCGTCGCAAGCGCTGGGGCGCGAGTTGCTGGAGAGCGGCTCGAACGGGCTCGTTTATCGCAGCGTAAGGCGGCCGCGCGGTCAATGCGTTGCATGTTTCCGGCCGGCGCTGGTCGAAAACGTTCGACCTGATGCTCATTTCGAGTATCGCTGGGAGGGTCACTCCAGGCCGTCCATCCGGAAGTTGTGATTTTTCAGAAAGGCTACGATGTCTCTTGCCAGCGGCGCTTGAAAGATTTCTTCGGAGCCGTCGAGCTCGAACGCCAGTTCGCTGGCGTGCAGAGCGTGGCGGCGTATCGGGAGCGCGGCCGCGAGCCGCGCCGTGAAGCCTTCCTTTACGAACTCGAGCATCAGCCCGGGATCGGCGCCGTACAGTTTGTCTCCGGCAATGTGGTGTCCAAGCCAGGCGGCGTGTACACGAATTTGGTGCGTGCGTCCAGTTTGAGGGAGCACGCGCGCCAGCGTGTATCCGTCTCCCCACGCGATTGGCTCAAAGATGGTAACCGCGGGAGACCCGCCTTCATCGACCACCCGCTGCGTCGAACTGAACTCGGCGTCCGTGTCTCGCGAGAGTGGGCGATCAACTTCGCGCCGTTCTGTCAGAATGCCGGTAAGAACTGCATAGTATGTCTTTCGAACCTGCCGATGCTGCACGGCTTTTTGCAAGCGGGATGCGGCCGCGCTGTTCTTCGCGAACACGACTACTCCGCTGGTCTCGCGGTCGAGCCGGCTCGGCATGTGCAGCCGGTCGATGCCAAGGTATTCGCGGCAGGCGCCAATGAGACTCGACCAGGGGCCATGCTTCGAGGGATGGCAGACCACGAGTCCGGGTTTATCGATCACGAGGAGATCGTCGCTCTCGCGTATGATCCACGAACGGAGCTCTTCCGGCGTGATCGTCCATCCGCGGTCGGTGAGCGGCATCTTTCAGCATAATAGAGGCAGCTTTGGGAAGCATTCCAATTTCCCTAGCGTTGGGTCATACGCATGGCGCGAGTCGTCAGCGCCATCTCGCGCCAGAGAACTAATCATCACTCTCGACAAAGTGTTACATTAGATTTATTCTAAGCATCTGATGGACGCCGCAGCAATCAAACGGTCTCTCGAAGGCAACGGGCTCCGCTGCACCCCCCAACGCTATGCCGTGATGGCCTTCCTGATGAAACACACCGGGCATCCCACGGCAGCGGAAATCTTCGAAGCCGTGAATCGCGTCGATCCGCGTTCTTCCCGGGCCACTACCTATAACAATCTGAGGGACCTGGTGCATGCGGGTTTGGTCCGCGAAGTGGCCGTCGAAGGCCGTGCCGCGCGATTCGATGCGAAAGGCATGCGGCATCACCACTTCATCTGCGACCGCTGCGGCAAAGTTGAAGACATGGAGTGGTACAACGTGCCCAAGCCCGCCGCGGGCACCCTCGGCAAGCGGGTTCTTCGCGAATGTGAACTCATTTTCCGGGGACTATGCGCGAAATGCGCTCGCGGTTCGTAGTTCGTCACAGTTCTTAGTAGTTCGAAAGGAGATAAACAAAATGGAGCAAGTACTCGACAACGAAGCAGGGGCGCCGGTCCCCTTTACTAAAGAGCAACACCAGAACGAAACCAAGTGCCCGTTCATCGGCGGGGCGTTCAAGCGCACTGTTGGAGCCAAGTCCAACCTGGATTGGTGGCCCCATCAGTTAAACCTGAAAATTCTCCACCAGCCTTCCCCCTTGTCCGATCCGATGGGCGAGGAATTCAACTACGCGGCGGAGTTCAAGACGCTCGACCTGGACGCCGTGATCAAGGACCTGCATGCGTTGATGACGCAATCGCAGGAATGGTGGCCCGCGGACTACGGCCATTATGGGCCGCTCTTAATCCGTATGGCGTGGCATAGCGCCGGCACCTACCGAATTGCCGATGGCCGCGGCGGCGCTGGTTCCGGAGCGCAGCGATTCGCGCCCCTCAATAGCTGGCCGGACAACGTCAGCCTCGATAAGGCGCGCCGCTTGCTTTGGCCAATCAAACAAAAGTATGGCCGGAAAATCTCCTGGGCCGACCTGATGATCCTGGCCGGTAACGTCGCTCTGGATTCGATGGGATTCAAGACCTTCGGTTTCGGCGGCGGACGCCCCGACACCTGGGAGCCGGACGAAGCCATTTACTGGGGCCCTGAGGGCAAGTGGCTGGCAGACGAGCGCTACATGGGCGACCGTCAGCTCGAGAATCCTCTCGGCGCCGTTCAGATGGGCTTGATTTACGTGAATCCGGAAGGTCCCAATGGACGGCCCGATCCGGTTGCCGCGGCACGCGATATTCGAGAGACGTTCGGCCGCATGGCGATGAATGATGAAGAGACGGTGGCACTCATTGCCGGCGGCCACACGTTCGGCAAAGCCCATGGCGCAGCGGACCCCGGCCCCTACGTCGGAGCCGATCCCGAAGGCGCCAGCATCGAAGAGCAAGGCTTCGGCTGGAAGAACACCTTCGGCACCGGCACAGGCGCACACGCGATCACCAGCGGATTAGAGGGCGCATGGACCACCAACCCCGTGAAATGGGACAACAACTACTTCGACAACCTGTTCGGTTATGACTGGGAACTCACCAAGAGTCCGGCGGGCGCGAATCAATGGACGCCCAAGAACGGGGCTGCAGCGGGCACCGTCCCGGATGCTCACGATAAGTCGAAGAAGCACGCCCCGATCATGTTCACCACCGACCTCGCCCTCAAAGTGGACCCCAGCTACGCGAAAATTTCGAAGCGGTATCACGAGAACCCGGACGTGTTTGCCGACGCGTTCGCTAAGGCCTGGTTCAAACTGACGCACCGCGATATGGGGCCTGTTTCGCGCTACCTTGGCCCGCTCGTTCCCGCCGAGCATTTGCTCTGGCAGGACCCCGTTCCCGCCGTCGATCATGAGTTGATCGGCGAAGAAGACATTGCCGCTCTCAAAGCCAAGATCCTCGCATCGGGTTTGTCCATCTCCGAATTGGTTACAACCGCCTGGGCGGCAGCGGCCACGTTCCGCGGAACTGACAAGCGCGGTGGAGCGAACGGGGCTCGCATTCGCCTGGCTCCGCAGCAGTACTGGGAGGTCAACCAGCCGGTGGAACTGGCGAAAATCCTGAAGACCCTGGAGGCAATCCAAGCGGAGTTCAACCACTCGCAGTCCGGCGGAAAGCAGTCCGGCGGAAAGCAGGTGTCGCTCGCGGACCTGATCGTTCTGGGCGGATGCGCGGCCGTCGAGGACGCCGCTAACATAGCCGGACATGCCGTGAAGGTTCCTTTCACGCCGGGGCGCACCGATGCCTCGCAGGAACAAACCGACGTGGAGTCGTTCGAAGCGTTGGAGCCGACCTCAGACGGCTTCCGCAACTACCTCCGGAAGGGTCACGAAAAATCGGCGGAGGAACTGCTGGTGGACCGCGCGCGGTTGCTGACGCTGACTGGCCCCGAGATGACGGTGCTCATCGGCGGCCTGCGCGTCTTGAATGCCAACTACGAGAATTCCAAAAACGGCGTCTTCACCGATCGGCCCGGGACGCTGACGAATGATTTCTTCGTCAACCTGCTCGATATGGATACGGCGTGGCAAGCCTCGTCCGCGCGCGAAGGGGTGTACGAGGGGCGCGATCGCGCGACGGGCGAAGTCAAGTGGACCGGCACCCGCGTCGACCTTGTCTTCGGTTCTAACTCCCAGCTCCGGGCGCTCGCGGAAGTCTATGCATGTGACGACTCGAAGGAGACGTTTGTGAAAGACTTCGTGGCTGCGTGGAATAAGGTGATGAACCTCGATCGTTTCGACGTTGCCTGACCTCGGCGGAGGCGGCGCTTTCCTGGCTCGCACGGGCCGGTTGGCGCCGCCTCGGCTCTGCTGGTCTCCAAATCCCGCAGCCAATCGCCCTTCTTAGTTTGAGCCGATCGGATAGCGGATAAGTCCTGCTCCGTCGTCCCCTGCGATGACGACGTTCAGGCGCGAGTCACAACGTGTCATCAGACTCGTTCCTGCAAGTGAATGATGACAGTATCGCCTTCCTGCTTGCCGATTCTTTTTCGGAGATCCGATTTCACGGGCAGCTTATGAGTGCCGTCTCCCAGAGCCATGAACGAGCTGCGGAATGGATGGCCGTCGATGGTGCCGCGAACCTTGACCAAACCTCGAGTGCCGAAGAATGCAGCCGAGTCCGGCATCACGACGTAGGTCCAGCCTCCTTTGGCGGGGGACTTTTGCAGATGTGCCTGGAAGCGCTCATTTAAGGGTCCCGAGACTTTTGCCATTTTAGTCAGTGAACGAGCGCGGCGAGAATGGTTGCGTCGTCGGTTTGATTGTCGCCTGAAAATTCGTCGAGCGCCGCAAACACAGTTTCGACAATGCTCTGCGGCTGCCGCGTCCGGCAACGTTGTACGGCGGCAAGAAAACCCTCGACTCCCCACTCTTGCCTGGCCGTGTTTGTAGCTTCGACGATGCCGTCGGTGTAGGCGACAATGAGATCCCCGGGATACAACTGAACCACTTGCGCTTGATAGACGGATTCGGCAAAGAGTCCGACGGGCGGCGCGGAGGCTTCGAGCCAAGTGACAGCGCCGCCGCGGCGGATCACCACGGCGGGATTGTGGCCTGCGTTTACATAGTGCAGTGTACGCCTACTCTCGTCGAAGACGCCGTAAAATAGAGTCGCGTATCGCTCCACGGGCGAGCAGGCGTGCAACTGGCGGTTCACCGCGGTAACGACCGCGGCCGGGTTTTCAGGGGCGAACGAAGCGGCAGTGTGAAGAGAGGACTGGACGTTCGCTATGATGAGCGCCGCGGGAAGGCCTTTACCGGATGCATCGGCAACAGCGAGCGCGATGCTGCGGCCGGGCAGGGGTACGAGGTGGAAGCAATCGCCGCCCAGCGCGCGCATCTGCCGGCAACGGCCATGGTAGGTGAGCCTTTGTGTTTTGGCACACGGGACCTGCATGAATCGTTCTTGCAGGCCGCATGCCATCACCCAGTCCTGGCTGACGTCCACTACTACGGGTTCGGTAATCATCTTTTTTGTGCCTCCGTGGATAAGTCGAAGTAAGAGGGTTCAAATCGACATCGGACCGCCAAAATTTCTTGTACAAGAATTTGCCCGGCGCATGTCGAGAACTGGGAGGCGGCTCCGACTACCCTATGAATGCGCCAATAGGCAGCGTAAAACTGAAAGGAGCAATAAACATGAAATACATTTTGCTGATGTCGGGAAGCAAGGCCGGAGTGGACACATACCGGGCGTGGTCCAAGAAGGACATCGATGCCCATATGGCCGTCTTAATTAGCCTCAACCGCGAGCTCACAGAATCGGGTGAGTTCGTCGCAACACAAGGTTTGGCAGCTCCGCACGAGGCCAAGGTGGTGCGCGGCTTGAACGAAGGGATGCCAATCACGGACGGCATTTTCCCCGAATCCAAAGAGTTTCTGCTGGGTTACTGGATTGTAGATGTAGCGACGCCGGAGCGGGCCTGCGAGATTGCCGGCCGCATTGCAGCCGCGCCGGGTCCTGGCGGAGTGCCAACCAACTTACCGATCGAAGTCCGGCAGTTTGCGATCCACGCTCCGCAATCGTAGGAGTGCGCAAAGGTCAGTGCCGGACAAAGGAGACTCATGAAATACATTCTGATGATGCACGGCAAGAAGGACGCCTGGAATGAGTACGCCAGGTGGTCGAAAGAAGATCTGCATCGCAACGTCGAATTTATGCAGCGCTTCAACAAGGAGCTTCACGATTCGGGTGTTTTTGTGGACACGAAGGGGCTGGCGTGGCCGCAGGAGGCGAAGAATGTCCGCGCCGGGAATAACGGAGAACCGGTTACCGACGGCGTGTTCCCGGAATCAAAAGAGTTCCTTGCCGGATACTGGGTTATCGACGTAGAGAGTCACGAGCAGGCGTACAAAATTGCTGCCCGCGCGTCGGCCTCGCCCGGTCCGGGCGGGACACCCGCGAATATGCCGATTGAAGTACGGCAAGTGCTCGGCAGCCATAACGATTTGGGATTCTAAACGGAGACGCGAATCGTGGATCCGGGGGAACAATCGTTCGATCTTCCGATCGGAGCCGTGTTGCGAGAACTGACGCCACAGGTGCTGGGGCTGGTGGTGCGGAGATTTCGCGACTTCGACGCGGCCGAAGATGCCGTTCAAGAAGCCTCGATTGCGGCAGTGATGCAATGGCCGCGTGAAGGCGTTCCTGGCAATCCGCGCGCCTGGCTGACGCAGGTTGCATTTCGAAAGATGGCGGACCGTATCCGCGGCGAATCTGCACGAAGGCGCCGCGAGACGGAACTGGTGGAGGAGGCGGCGCGTGTGTCGGAAACCGGCTTGGATACATCGCCGGCCGAAGACGACGCGCTGGTTCTCCTCTTCATGTGCTGCCATCCGGCTCTTACGCCTTCCTCCGCGATTGCTTTGACCCTGCGCGCCGTTGGCGGCCTGACCACGGCCGAAATCGCCAACGCTTTCCTGGTTCCGGAAGCAACCATGGCGCAGCGCATTACCCGCGCGAAGCAGACCATCAAGGCATCGGGCATTCCATTCCAAATGCCTGAAGCCGAAGAGATCGGGATGCGGCTGCGCTCCGTTCTCCACGTTTTGTACTTGATCTTCAACGAGGGATACACGGCTACTTCGGGACCACACCTGCGGCGAGCCGACCTTTCACAGGAGGGGATTCGCCTGACGCGCATGGCCATGCGGCTGCAGCCTGAAAATACGGAAATTGCCGGCCTGCTTGCACTGATGCTGTTGACCGACGCGCGCCGGCATGCCCGCACCGGAGCAAACGATGAATTGATTCCGCTCGCGCACCAAAATCGGGCGCTCTGGGACCGGGAACAGATTGCGGACGGGGTCGCACTGCTTTCCGCCGCACTGCCCAAAGGCTATGTCGGACCCTATCAATTACAGGCTGCGATAGCGGCCGTTCACGATGAAGCCGGGCACCCCGAAGATACGGATTGGCCTCAGATCCTGGCGCTGTACGAGTTGCTGAAACGCATGTCGGACAATCCGATGGTGATCCTGAATCATGCAATCGCGGCAGCGATGGTGCATGGCCCGAAAGAGGGTCTGAATCTACTGGACGCGCTTAAGGAGGACCGGCGAATTGCCGACCACTATCGCATGGATGCCGTTCGCGCACACCTGTTGGAAATGGCTGGCGATTCGCACGCCGCGGCGGGATATTACCGCGCGGCCGCGGGCAAGACAGTGAATCTCCCGGAGCGCAACTATCTTCTGATGCAAGCGGCGCGATTAACTACATAGATGGCCCGATCTTGACAAGAGTCGCGAACTCTGGTGGCCATGACAAAATATAAGCTATGACAAGCCCTAAGGAGGAGATGTCTGTCGAGGAGGTTCGATGAACCGGCGTAATTTTCTCTGCACCGCGGGCTCTGTGGCCGGCGGCTTTGCGTTATCGGGTTCCCAGCGCCTGCTTGCCGCGAATTCCGAATGGCGGACCTTCGAAGTGACTACGCGAGTCGAAGTGCTGCAACCTTCCGGCACAACTCGTGTCTGGCTTCCGGCGCCCCTCACAAAAGACACGACGTTTCAGAAGACGATTGGTAACACCATCCACTGCGAGAACGGCACCGCCAAAACCGTCGTAAACAAGGCCGACGCGCTGGGCATTGTAGTTGCGGAATTTCCGCCAGGAGCGAAACCCATCGTAGAAGTCACCAGCCGGGTCGCCACCAGAGACTGGTCCGTCGACAGGTCGGCCCCCGGCAAGCCGCCGAAAACGAGCGCGGCGGAGTTGCAATATTATCTGCGGGCGACCCACCTTCTTCCTACCGATGGCATTGTCAAGCAGACGGCCGCTGAGATCACCAAAGCTTTCCCCAAGGACACCGACAAGGCCCGCGCGATCTACGACTGGATCGTAGATAATACCTATCGCAATCCCAAAACGCGTGGATGCGGCCTCGGCGATATTCGATTCCTTCTGGAATCCAAGGACCTGGGTGGCAAGTGCGCCGACCTGAATGCACTCTACGTTGGGCTGGCGCGCGCTGCCGGCCTCCCCGCCCGCGACATGTATGGCATCCGCCTGGCTAAATCCGAATTGGGCTACAAGAGTTTGGGCGCGTCGTCGGAAATTGTCTCGAAGGCGCAGCACTGCCGCGCCGAGGTTTACCTCCACGAGTACGGCTGGGTTCCGGTGGACCCGGCCGATGTTCGCAAGGTAATGCTAGAAGAGCCGCCCGGCAACAGGCCGGCGGACGATGAGATGGTCAAGAAGGCGCGGGCGCGGCTGTTCGGGTCGTGGGAGATGAACTGGATGGCGTACAACTCCGCGCACGATGTGGCGTTGCCTGGATCGAACGGCAAGCCCCTCGGCTTCCTGATGTATCCTCAGGCCGAAACCGCCGGCGGCCGGCTCGACAGTCTCAACCCGGACAGCTTCAAGTACGAAATCATTTCCAGGGAGATCACGCACGGCTGATGCCGGGGATTGAGCAATATAAGTCAACTGAAATGACGCCGCGACGTTATCCAATAATTATCGAGCCAACAGGAACCGGCTACTCCGCATATTCACCGGATGTTCCCGGATGCGCAGTCTGTCGGTGACACCGAAGAAGAGACGCGCCGCAACTTTCAGGAAGCCCTGGTAGAACACTTCGAAGCCATGCGTGAAGTGGGCGAGCCGATTCCGGAGCCGCACACATCTGTCGATTACGTAGAAGTCGCCGCCTAGCACAAGGCCAGACTATTTCACCGCGGCAGCGAAGTCAGTAGCGGAGATCGTCTTAGCGTCCAACTGTTTCACCAGTGTGAAAGGCTGAACTAGCCGCTGCCCTAATCGAAGTTCGATGCCGTGGTTAATCTCGTAATGGACATCCCAATGCTCGTCGATCATGTTGAGTGCCAGGAACGCTCCCAACAGGTAAGGAATTCGTTGCTCCCGTTGAACATGAGCGAGAAGGAATTTCGGATTCGGTTTGTATATCTCGGCGAGGCTCGCTTTGCCGATCAACAGTTGCGGAATATCAAATCGCGTTTTGCCTTCGAACAGTGCCGAGTTCCGCGCGACTTCATCCCTTAACTGCGGGATCACTGTAAGGCGCAGTGAATTTTCGGCGTCAACGTCTGCGGCCGATTCGATACGCTGCGCGCCGAACTCGTTCGCCGCGACTTCCCTTTCGAGCGTTTTGAAGTCGGGGAAGAGAGTCTTTGCCGGCCGGGGATCTACCATGGTGGCGCCCGCGGGAAGAGTGGAGAGGACGGCCAGCCGGGCGACCAGCGAATTTTTCGGACGCGAGGATCGATGGATCTCTTTGAGCGCCTGGTCTACTGCATCTCGCCAATGAGGATCGACTGCCGACGCATATGCAGCATACGAATCCGCGATGGGTAGGAGCGCATGTTGGTCGATTGCAGGCTCGATCACGGAGTTGATAAAAGCTGGAGTTACGACGTGAGCAAGCGCGGTCTTGTATGTCAAGGACATAAGAGTGCCCGATCCGAGCACGCTTGCCACTTTCAAATCAGCCTCCATTTCGACAAGGACCCGCCACGCTGTAAATGTATTTGTATACCTTTGAAGCGCCCGTGCGCGAGCCCGGACTATCCAGTCGGAAACCTTTCGCCGCCGCTGCTGGAGTTGTTCCGCGGCGAGACGCTCGATGGCGGATTCGATCCTGGTCACGAGCCAAGCGGGGCCGCGATGAAAGACCAGCGTTCGGGCGATGTGGGCTTCAAACTCGGTAATGGACCATGTGTCCAGGCAACTTATCGGCGCGGTAAGCGCCTTGGAAAAATATTGGGAGCGGTGAAGATTGACGCCAAATGGATGCCACGGAGTAGGTGAGAGGGACATCGACACACTGCGGGGAGCGGATTTGCGCCAACGCGACGCGATGGCCTTAGCCCGCTCCCGCAGTTCCGGGTAGAGATCGAGCGGTTTCGAAAGGGGAGCATCGGCGGGGGGATTGCCTGGTGTGAGTTGTACGTTTCGGATGATCACACAGGCTAAAAGGATCAAAATATAAACTGCAATTGGTATGAGGTATATGCCTTCCACGAACCAGAGCAATAGCAAGAACATGGGGAACTCGATTACCAAGAGGTGCACGGCAGGATTCAGGATGAACAATTCACTGACAAGCAGGAAGAAGAGCTTCGCCTCCGTCCTCAGAATCCTGAATCGCAGCCACATTCCGTATGGATTATGAGATGCACATCTGAGACAAACGATTTAACAGAATTGCATGTCTACTGACCCTCAACCGCGGTCAATCAGGTCCCGTAACTCGCCAGGATAGAGAGATTTCAGTTGGGGATAAGCCTCCGCGAGGCGGATCAGATCCAGTTCGTCCTTCTTGCGCTTGCTTAGTCGCCGGCGGGGATCGCCGTACGCCCAGAGCTTGCCCTGCGTGACGTCCTCGAGGCAGGCAACTTTCACACGTATCCCGAGGACCTCGGCCTCGGCGGACCGGGCGGGGAAGACTTGGTAGCGTTCATCGGTAGTGAACTGGATTCGAAGCTGGCTTCCAAGCGAGATCGCGTTATTGGCGTTCGCCGGGTTCGTGACGATGTCAGCGTCGAGAGCGTAAACCGGCTCGACATAGCAATTGACTGCCAGACCGCCGATCAGACAATATGATCCGAACGATTCGCAAGCGCGGATCAGACGGGCAAAATCCGTCCCGCCGCCGTGCGTGGTCAACTCGTACGCCTCCAGCGCCGTCATCAATCCACTTTATATTTAGTTCGCGAAGCACGCAAGGAATTCCAGTCTCGCGGCATTCCCCTGACAAGGAGAATTCCGGGATGAAACATCGCTCCGCCCTTTTCTTAACGCTGGCCACTGCCGGCGCACTCTCTTACCTCGCGTCGACGAGCCGGTCGCAGCCTTCTGAAGGCGCCGCGCGGCAATGGAAAATCACGATCCCGAGTGGCCGTCCGCTCGCCACGCCGGCCGTGGTGGATGGCCGGATCTATGTCGGCGGAGGTTTTGGAAGCCACGAATTTTACGCCTACGATGCGGTCACTGGAAGGCTGCTGTGGACCTATCGTACTTCCGATGACGGTCCGACCGCGGCCATTGTGTCGGACCGCAGAATCATCTTCAACACGGAGAGCTGCGAGTTGGAGGTGATCACTCTGGATGGCCGCCCGCTATGGAAGAAATGGCTGGGCGACCCGCTCATGAGCATGCCGGCGGCCGCGGATGGGAGGGTTTACATCGCCTTTCCGAACTCGCGAGGCGACCATCGCTATTATCTGGCAGCCTTCGATCTTGAAACCGGCCGCGAGTTGTGGCGGCATCCGCTCTCGGGCGAGGTTATCACTGCGCCGGTGATTGATAATCGCCGCGTGTACGCCGCCACCGTCGATGGATCGCTCTTCTCGTTTGACGGCCGCGACGGCACGGAAATCTGGCACGACGCGAAGAACGCCACGTCCGCGCCGGCCATCTGGAACGGGCAATGTTATTTCAGCCGCCGCGAGCGGGCGGCATCGGCGCAGCAGACCGAGATGGTGGCCATGCGAGGCCTCGCGCCAGCCGCGCCGGTGCTGGACTTCGCCAAGACCAGGCAGAACGCCGATTACCTCGATTACGAGAAACGCAAGCTGTCGAGAGCGGAATCGGCGAGCCAGTCGCTGGACGCGTCGGTGGGATTTGCGGGTGTTTCGAAAGGCAGCGCGAACATGGTGGCGGTCAGCGCGAACATCGGACAGGCCAGCGTTCACGGCGTCTGGGCGTATCAAGGCTCCAAGCCTTTCGTCGACAAAGGCCGCGTTTACGTTGCAATGGGCGACAAGGTCATCTGCACCGATCCGAAAACCGAGAACGTGATCTGGAACAGAACTCTGCTCGACAATTCGGGCGCGCCGCTGCTCAATAGCGAGTTGACTCCACCGGTCATTGTGAACGGGAAGATTTTCGTCGGCTCGCGATCGGGGGACGTCTTCGCGCTTTCCGAGACCACGGGTGACGTGCTTTGGAAAGCGCATGTCGGAGAGCCCATCGTCTTTCAGCCCGCGGTAGCCGGTGGCCACGTCTACGTTCCGACCATGGCGGGGAACCTTTATCGCTTCGACACTGGCGACAAGCTCGATACCGGGTGGCTCATGTGGGGCGCCACCAGTTCACATAACGGTATAATTCTAGCTTCCCACCCATGAAGTTACTATCGAACCGTTCCTGCCTCGCCGCGGTGGTTTTCCTTGCGCCGGCGTGTCTCATGTTCGCGGAGTCCTACGACTCGAAACTCTTTTCCGAGATGCGCTGGCGCGAGATCGGACCGTACCGGGGCGGCCGCACTCGCGCTACTACCGGTGTTCCCAGCCAGCCGAACGTGTTCTACATCGGCGTGGTCAACGGCGGCGTTTGGAAAACGGATGACTTCGGCCGCACCTGGAATCCTATTTTCGATCATGAGCCGACGGGCTCTGTCGGCGCGATCGCGGTGGCTCCGTCCGATCCGAATATCGTTTATGTAGGAAGCGGCGAAGGCTTACAGCGGCCGGATCTTTCCGTCGGCGATGGCATTTATAAATCCACCGACGCCGGGAAGACCTGGACGCATCTCGGGCTCCGCGATGGCCAGCAGATTCCGCAAATGATTGTCGATCCGCATGACCCGAATCGCCTCTTCGTTGCGGTCCTCGGGCATCCATATGGACCGAATGAAGAGCGCGGCATTTACCGTTCTACTGATGGCGGCCAGTCCTTCCAGAAGGTGCTGTATAAGGACGAGAACACGGGCGGGTCCGATGTCGAATTCGATCCGAAGGATTCTCATATCGTTTATGCCGCGATGTGGGAAGGAAGACAGGGGCCGTGGGAGAACGGAGCATGGAGTGGAACGAGCGGCGGGATTTTCAAGTCGACTGACGGCGGCGACCACTGGAGTCAGTTGACGAAGGGACTGCCGGAAGAAGGCGTGGTTCAAGCGAATGTTGCGGTTGCGCCGAGCAACTCGCAGATTGTCTACGCAGCCGTTGCGAGCGGACGCGCGGTGAACATCTATCGCTCTAACGACGCGGGCGAGACGTGGGCTCGCACGACTACGGATTCACGGCCGGCCGGGCGCATTGGTGGTGGGGATCTGCCGCATCTCGCGGTTGATCCGAAAAATCCCGAGACTGTTTATGTCACGAGCACAGTGACGTGGAAATCCAGCGATGGGGGCAAGACGTGGCTGGGACTGCGCGGCGCGCCCGGCGGCGACGATTATCAGCACATCTGGATCAATCCTAATTTTCCTTCGATCATTTTGATCGCTAGCGATCAGGGCGCCATCGTCACCGTGAACGGTGGTGAGACGTGGAGTTCCTGGTACAACCAACCGACGGCGCAGATGTATCACGTGGCTGCCGACAACGCCTTTCCTTATCGTTTGTGCAGCGGCCAGCAGGAGAGCGGATCGGCTTGTGTAGCGAGCCGCGGCAACGACGGCGAAATCACTTTTCGCGATTGGGAACCGGTGGCAATCGAAGAGTATGGGTATGCCGCGCCCGATCCTCTCGATCCCGACATCGTGTATGGAGGGAAGGTCACGCGGTTCGATCGGCGCACGGGGCAGGTTTCGAACGTCGCGCCGCAAGCGTTGCGTTCTCCCAGCATGCGAGCGCTTCGGACCGCGCCGCTGCAGTTTTCTCCTATCGATCCGCACACGCTTTATTTCGCGGCCAATACTTTATGGAAGACGCGCGACGGCGGGCGGAATTGGACGCAGATCAGTCCCGATCTGACGCGGAAGACGTGGGAAATTCCGGCGAGCGTGGGCAAGTATCGCGAGGCCGATACTGCTAAGCCTACGCAGCGCGGCGTGATTTATGCGATTGCGCCGTCACCGCTCGACATCAATCGCATTTGGGCGGGCACCGACGATGGGACCATTCACGTCACCATTGATGGCGGCGCGCATTGGAAGGACGTGACGCCTCCGCAGCTTGTCCCGTTTGCCAAAGTATCGATTCTCGACGCGGGGCACTTCGATGCTGCGACAGCCTATGCCGCGATCAATACGCTGCGGCTCGACGATATGCACCCGCACATCTATCGCACGCACGATGGCGGGAAGACGTGGACTGAAATCGTGAATGGACTCCCGGATTTCGGGCCGGTCGACGCGGTTCGCGAGGATCCCAAACGCAAGGGGCTCCTCTACGCCGGCACGGAGCGCGAGGTTTATGTTTCGTTCGACGATGGCGACCACTGGCAATCGTTGCGATTGAACATGCCGGCGACGTCCATGCGCGATCTCATTATTAAAGACGACGATCTGGTCGTCAGCACGCACGGGCGCGGCTTCTGGATTCTCGACGATATCACACCACTGCGTCAGATTAGCGGCGATGTCGCACAATCGACCGCCCATTTGTTTAAACCGGAAACAGCGATTCGCGTGCGTTGGGACATGAATACCGATACGCCGCTGCCGCCCGACGAACCTGCCGGTCAGAACCCGCCCGATGGCGCGATCATCGATTATTACCTGGGCGCTGCAGCGTCCGGCCCGGTGACGATCGATATTGTCGACGGCGCGGGGAATATTGTGAATCATTATTCGAGCAGCGACCCGGTGGAGCCCATCGATCCCATGCTTGCCGTTCCTATGTATTGGGCGCGTAAGCCGCGTGGTCTTTCGAACGAGCCTGGCATGCATCGCTGGCTGTGGGATCTGCACTATACGTCGCTGCCGTCGCCGCGCAATCAGCTTCCGATGACGGCTGTCCTGCATGACACTGCGGTCTCGCCTGTTGCACCGTGGGTGATGCCGGGCCGATACACGGTGAAGCTCACGGCAAGCGGTCAGACCTACACAGCTCCAATCACCGTGAAGATGGACCCGCGCGTTCATACGCCTCTGGCTGGTCTGACGCAGCAGTTCACTTTATCCAAGCAATGTTATGACGATATTTTGAAGTCCACGAAGATTACGGAAGAGGTCCGGGCGATGCGCGAGCAGTTGAAACAAAAACCGGCGTCCGACTTGATCAAAGCATTTGATGACAAGGTTGTTGCGATTGCAGGTACTCCGGGAGGGGGCCGCCACGCGGCGCTAATCAAACTGATCGAACGGTGGAATGCTCTGAAGACTACGGATATGCCGAAACTGAACGGTCAACTCAAGCAGGCGGGATTGCCGGAATTGGCCGAATAGCTCAGCGAACGGCAGCTTCCCAACCGTCGTACTCGCCACCATATCGGGAGGTCAGTTCCGTGAGGCGATTTCTTGCTCGTTCAACGTTCTCGTCATTGATGAGTGTCACGATTCGCGCAAGTACTAGCCATGGATTCGGCGGATTCTGGTCGGCATTTGATGCTTTTCGCATCTCCACCGTATATCCGTCGGCAAGAAGGTCACGCGAAACCTGATTTGCGGCAGACTCCGACGGCAAGTATAGGTAGTGCAGCAGCTCACGTCTTTGAGATAGGTCGGCGTCTTCTCTTTTCAGTAGCCCGATCACTCGCTGGTCAGCTTCGCTGGACTGCGGCTTGCGCCAGAAGAAGAGTTTCTTGAGCATTT
>JBEKUT010000077.1:0-29750 GCA_049514735.1 Bryobacteraceae bacterium | reverse complement strand
TCTTTTCTCTATGTTCTCTATCTTCTTCCCGGCCTTCCTTGAATACCGGTAGATGAAGTATTCGATCAGCGTTGGGATATCTTCCTTCCGCTCGCGTAAAGGCGGCATCTCGATCGGGAACACGTTGAGGCGGTAAAAGAGATCGCTTCTGAAGGCCCCGTCCGCGATCGCACTTTCCAGGTCGCGATTAGTCGCCGCAATCACGCGCACGTCCGCGCAAACGGTCTGGCTCCCGCCAAGGCGTTCGAATTCACGCTCCTGCAAAACGCGCAGCAGGGCAATCTGAGTTTCGAGTGGCAGCTCCCCAACTTCATCCAGGAAGATCGTTCCCCCCTCGGCAAGCTCAAACCGTCCCAGCCGCCGCTGCAAGGCTCCCGAAAAAGCGCCTTTCTCATGACCGAACAATTCCGAGGTTATCAACGTCGCGGGTGTCGCCGCGCAATTGACGCTCACAAATGCCCGCGCGGCGCGCCTGGAGCGCTTATGAATGGCACGAGCGATCATTTCCTTACCGGTACCCGTTTCGCCCGTGATAAGAACGGTGGAATCCGTCGGTGCTACCTTTGCCACACGCGCCAGAACAGACTGCAAGGCGGGCGACTCACCCACGATTTCTTCGAACATCGACGTCTTGTCGATTTCCTCGCGCAGCACGATGTTCTCTTTGTAAAGCTGGTCGCGTAATTTCTTGATCTCATCGAGAGCGCTCCGAAGGTCGGCTTCAGCTTGCTTGCGGTCCGTGATGTCCGTGATCGCTCCCGCCAACTCAAAGCTATCCGGCTCGTTCTTTCTGGGGTGACAAACCACTTTGAGGTGCTTGACCGAACCATCGGGCATCAGCAACCGATGTTCAGCATCGAAACCTTTCCTCTCACGCGCCGCGTCGCCGATAACCTGTTGCACAACCGCTTTGTCTTCCGGATGAGTGCGTTGTATTATCTTTTCAATTGTTACCGGGAGAGACGGTTCGAATTCAAATATCCGAAAGGTTTCACGAGACCAGTAGATCTTTCCGCTACAAACGTCCCAGCCGAAGCTTCCGGTGTGGCTTAAACTCTGCGCTTCCGCCAAATACGCTTCACTGCGCCTTAACGCTTCCTCGGCCTGGCGAAGTCCGGCTTTCTCTTGAGCTTCCCGCAGAGCCCGCTGTACCGAGGGCACGATCCTCGACAGGCGCGTCTTGAAAACATAATCCGTAGCGCCGATCTTGAGCGCTTCAATCGCCACTTCTTCGTCCAGGGTCCCGGAAACAAAGATGAATGGAACCTCCGGCCAGCGGTGCTGGGCGATCTTTAAGGCCGACAAGCCATCGAAGGATGGTAAGGTGTAGTCCGCGAGAATCAAATCGAAGCGGCCCTGTTCGAGCGAGGCTATGAAACCAGCCTCCGTCTCAACCCGAGTCACATGGCTCACGATACCCTCGGCCGCGAGTGTTTCCTCAACCAACTCCGCGTCGCCAGGGTCGTCTTCAAGGTACAGAAAACGCAACTGAGAGTTCATTTACGGACTAGTTCTTTTTGGTGCTTCCCGGCGGCGGCTGGTTGATAACTGCCCAAAACACTCCCAGCTCCTTAATCGCATTCACAAATTCGTGAAAATCCACCGGCTTCACGACATATGCGTTCACGCCCAGCCTGTAACTTGCTACCATGTCTTTCTCTTCATGAGAAGACGTCAGCACGACCACGGGAATCATTCTGAGCTTCTCATCGGATTTGACCTGCTGCAGCACTTCCAAACCATCCACCTTCGGTAGTTTCAGATCGAGCAGCATAACCGCGGGATTTTCAGCCGGCCGCGACGCGAAGTCGCCCCGGCAGTAAAGATAATCCAGGGCCTCCGCGCCATCGCGAGCGATGACCACCTCGTTCGCAAGATTATATTCTTCGAGGGCCGTCAGCGAAAGTTCCACGTCTTTAGGGTCGTCCTCAACCATCAAAATCCGTCCCAGGTTGCTCATCGGTTGGACTCCTGTGTCTTATAGAGTGAGAAATGAAAAGTTGCGCCTCGATCTACCATGCCTTCAGCCCAGACTCTCCCGCCATGGCGATGAACAATGCGCTGCACGGTGGCCAGTCCGATTCCGGTTCCTTCGAAAGCCTCAGCCGGATGGAGACGTTGAAAAACGCCGAACAGCTTATTTAGATATTTCATATCGAAGCCGACTCCATTGTCTCGCACGAACATCACAACGTGATCCTGTTCTTGCTCCGTGCATCCGATTTCGATCTCAGCCTGCTGGCGCGTGCGCGTGAATTTAACGGCATTCGAAATCAGGTTGACCAGAGCCAGTCGTAGCATGGAGCGGTCGCCGTACCAGGCGGGTAATGCACTAATCCTCCAGACAATATGACGGCCCCCGGCTTCCTGCCGGGCTTCGGCCACCGCTTCTTGCACCAGTTGATCCAGGCTGAGCTTTGTCTTGTGGGTCTCCGTACGACCAATTCTGGAAAAGGCCAGAAGGTCGTCGATGAGGTTGCCCATCCGCGTCGCCGATTCGAGAATCAGGGACACATATCGCTGGCTTTTCGGACTCAAAACGGACGCCGCCGTTTTCTGCAGGAGTTCGGTGAATCCGGCCATATGGCGAAGAGGCGCGCGGAGGTCGTGCGATATGGAGTACGCGAATGCCTCCAGTTCCTTATTAATAGCCTCCAGCTCGGCAGTTCGCTTTCCGAGTTCTTCGTTGAGCGCGCGAATCTCCTGCTCCCGCCGTTTGCGTTCCGTGATGTCGTTATTTGTTTCCAGGATCGCCGCCGGACGCTGGACCTCATCCCGCCGGAGCGACCATCGGCTCGCCACCACGACATGGGTTCCGTCGGCCCGCACCTTGTCCAGTTCGCCATCCCAGCGCCCGGAGTCGAGCAACTCCGCGTGAATCTGCTCGATCGGCGCCGGAAAAGTCGTCTGCAGGAGTTCGTGAGCGCGTCTCCCAGCCGCTTCCTCCGGCGTCCAGCCATACAATTCCTGCGCTCCCCGATTCCAGTAAATGATGACGTCGTTCATATCTCGCACGAAGATTGTGTCATGGGTGAGATTCAGCAGGCTGGCCTGCTGGGTTCGCTCCGCCACTTCGATGGCGAGGTTGTCACGTGCTTCTCGCAGTTCTTTCTCCACTCGCCGGCGAACCGCGCTGAACCAACTCACCAACGTTGCGAAGCAGCCGAAAACGATAAAGTACGGTATTTCCGAAGGCGAGATGTAAAGCGTGTGGAAGGGCTCCACGAAGAAATAATCGAAGCTTATGCAGGAGAGTAGAAGCGCCAATACGGCAGCCCGCGTCCCTCCGTACCAGGCCGTTACTGCGACCGCGAATAGAAAAAACGGAACCTCTACGTTACGAACGGGAAAGCGCTCGATGAACAGAGCCGCGCCGAGGGCCGCGGAGACGGAGAGAACCGCGAGACCGTAGGGTTGAATCGCGTTAAGGGGCTGCGGCGGTCTAAGAGTCGATTGCACCTTGGCTTGCGGCACTTCAATTCTTGCCGGATTCATGCGGCGTCAAACCGGCCTATAGTAACACTCCAGTTTTCAGAGATAAACGAACACCGCCTTAATTAGTTCGCGAATCCGGTTCGCGAAAATCTCGTGAATTCGCGATTTCGTGAAACGTTCTCTTGCCACAAAGTTAGTATTATCAATCACTTACAATCGGTTCTCGAATTGCAATCAAGCTATCGCTTTAAGTAGTAAACGATGCTCAACATTCAGCGGTCAACCAACGGAGGCGTCAGCTTCACGTTAGTCGGCCGAATCGAGGTTGAGGATATCGCGGAGTTGCGGCGGCTCTTTAGTTTGGAAGCGGCCGGTAGTCATATTGTTCTGGATCTGACGCAGGTGACGCTTGTCGGGCGCGAAGCGGTTTACTTCTTGGCCCGCTGCGAGGCAGACGGAATGAAGCTGGTGAGTTGTCCGCCGTATATTCGTGAGTGGCTTGACGCAGAGAAAGGTAATAGCAATCGATGACAACGATCACGGGTGACCTCGAAGCAGCCTTCTCAACTATCTGCCAGGAATTGGCTGCCACTAAGAAAGCGACATTTCGTGTAACAGTGCAAGGCCAGCCTAAAGTGCTGCGTCCGCCGATCCGTGATGAAGCATATCGGATCGTGCGCGAAGCCTTGCTCAACGCTTCCCGTCATTCAGACGCCGACTTGATCGAGATCGACATCGAGTACGGCCCCACGCGTCTACGCCTTGTTGTCCGCGACGACGGCAGCGGTATGACGCCTGAATCGCTCGGATGCAGTTTCACCAAACACCGCGGTCTCTTGGAAATGCGCGAGAGAGCGGATCACATTGGCGGGAAACTTAAGCTGTCGAGCAGCCTCGCTGCCGGGACGGAAGTGGAATTGACAATTCCGAAACACTTCGCATTCCTGCCGCCGAGTGAACCGCAGCGATTTCAATGGTTCGGAAGATTCAAAGTTTCACGGTTGGACGATTCCGCGGGATGCAGCGATCGTAATAGTCTGGATACGATCTCGGACGCCCAGTTTTCCGACGCTGTGCTTGATGTTAACTTTAACGCCTTCTTTCGAGATGAACAGACGCTCCGCGATATCGCGATTCCGGTTTCCGCCTCATAAGCCTGGCCGCGCTCTCACATCGCCAATACCAGTGGCGGTAAATCCTCCCAATGCGCGAATGATTCGCTGCGCAGAGCGATCCATGTGATGAAGTTCGCGCTGAGAACCTCCGCGAGGCGGCGGCCGGGCGAATGATATCGAGAAACTCGGTCCCGCCAGATGTACTCCATCGGCGCCGAACGAATTCGTTATTGGTTCACGAAGGAGACCGCGCGTTAACTCGGGCCGTCTGGCCGACACCCCCCTCGTCCCATAAGGCAGCGGCGGACGGCTCAGCCGGACGCATATGTCCGCGCCTTGGCCGGCCAATGCCGCGAGTTAGCAATTCGCCACGGACAAATTGTCCGTTCTAATTTCCGGCGTCTTTAAAACAAACAATTGCGACGCCGTCCCAGGTGTTTCGTCCGGCGCTCTGCGGCGGCTTGTCCCTAAGCGGCACTATGCCCACGTCCCGCCGCTGCAGATGGAAGTGCGCCTCCAGATATTGGCGAACCAGATCTGCCCGTCTCAACGATGTGACAAAGTCTTCATCCGATGTTCCGCCCGTGGAATAACCCTCGACAATTACGATATGATTCAGCAATGACTCCGAATCGAGGAATGGCACAATCGCGCTGTCGATCTGAGCGCGCCCCGATTCGGCAAGTTGCAATTTACCGTCGCTGCCGCTCGCAAACAGGTTCGTTGCCGCCAGCCACGCGCGCGACCCGCAAGCGTTCTCATGCGCACACGCCTTCAGGTAATCGCCGGGCGCCAACTGTTGCAGGTCGTAGAAACCGCGCTTCTTGAAAAAAGCACGGAAAAAGAACTCGTGTTTCAGTGCTTCCGTGTCGTCGGCGAGATTGGCGGTTCCGCGATTCAGGTTCGAAAGGGTCTCACGAATATTCGCCGCCCCGTCCTCACCCATATTATCCGGAGCCAACGCGCCTTTGACCGCGTCGTTGAGTTGTTGCGAGATCGCCTCAACGTTTTCGAGGCTAGCTTGCGCTTTCGCCGCGAGGTCGCGAGACTGCACATCGGCGACGATCTGATCGACTCGCGTGACAGCATCGTTCAAATTTGACGACGCTTGCCGCGCATTCGATAAAGTCGCTTGTAATTGCTGCTTCGCCGCTTCATCTTTTAGAAGCATGCCGGCCGGCCCTTTACCCGCATTCAAGTCCGCGATGAGATCCTTGACTGTACCCGTGAACTGGCTGGCATTCCTGGCTATCGTCTTGATATCCGGCTGCACCTCCGTTACCAGGCCATTAACGTGATTCACAGTCTTGGTCACCGAATCGAGCGCGACGTCTAGCCGGCCGTGAAGATCGCTTATACTACCCTGAACATTATCCAGCAGCGCGGAGCCCTTCTCAATTACCGTTGAGACATCGAACGGCTCCTTACTCGGAAGCATGGCCCCTTCGCGTGCCTCGGGCGCGCCACTCGTACCCTCCCGGATGGAAATATATTTATCCCCAACAATGCCCTGGGTTCCGATGGACACTAAGGAATCGCTGCGGATCAGTCCGCGAGCTTTCGAGTTCACTTGGAGTTTGAGTCTGAACTTTGCGGCGGGATTGGATGGAATCTCAATGCTCTTGACCTCGCCGGCAGGGAATCCGGAAACAAAAACCTGCGCGCCATTGGGTAATCCACTGAGGTTCGCGAAGTCCGAGTAGAAGTAGACATGCTCGCCGAAGACGTCATAGCGGTTCCCGATTAAAAACAAAATTATAGTGAAAAACCCTATTCCGAGAACCAGGAATAGTCCTATTGCCCAGGTACGAATTCGCATGCTAACACGCCTCGGAGACTAATGCCCGCACTAGGGCATTTTCATTCTCAGCTAATTCATCCAGGCTGCCCGTTGCCACCAGACTGCCCTTATCCAACACGGCCACACGGTCGCCAATGCGCCGCGCTTCCCGAATGTCGTGAGTAACAATCAGCATAGTTGTTTTGTCTCTCTCCCGGACTCGCAATAAGAGGCCGTCTATCTCCGACTCCGTTACACGATCGAGTCCGCTGCTTGGCTCGTCGACCAGCAGGATGCGCGGTTGCAGCATAAGGGCTCGAGCTAGGCCCGCCCGTTTGCGCATGCCTCCCGACAGTTCCGCCGGCATCTTGCCGCCGTCCTTTCCCAAACCCACATCGTCGAGGTTATGCTGGACGATCGATCTAATCTCCTCATTCGACTTGCCTTCCATCAAACGCCCTAAAGGCAGCGCGAGATTATCGTACAGCGACATAGAATCGAATAACGCGCCGCTCTGAAAAAGGAACCCCATGCAGCGCCTGACTTTCGACAGTGCGTCTTCGTCCATGTCGACAATGTTTTCGTTTTCCACGTAGATCTCACCCTTGTCCGGCTTCAACAGACCGACCAGGAGTTTCAAAGTTACGCTTTTTCCCATGCCGCTTCGCCCCAAGAAACAAAGCGATTCTCCTGGCGCGACCTCGAAGGAGAGGTTCTTGAGAACGTCCCTGCCTCCTAACGAGCAGGACACATCGTTGAAGGCGATCGCCGCATGCTTGCCGCCGTTCATATTGCCGTCTCCGGGAACAGTACGAAGATGAACTTCACCAGCACCACGTCGATCAGGATGATCGCCAGCGATGAGATCACCACGCTATTCGTGGCAGCTCGCCCGACACCTTCTTCGCCCTCATTAGCGGTGTATCCGAGGTAAGAGGAAATCAGGCCAATAGCGGCTCCGAAAATCGCCGTCTTAACGGTTGGCGGGATAAACGATGCCCAGGTAACCTCGCTGAACGCGCGCGAGAGAAACAGTTTGAAAGATAGGTGAAAAGCAGCGGTTTCCGCTAAATAGCCGCCCGCAAGTCCGGCGACATCCATGCAAACCGTCAGTAGAGGTAGTGCCAGCGTGCAGGCGATAATGCGCGGAATAACCAGCATCTTGAATGAGTCGATAGAGAGCACTTCTATCGCGTCGATCTGTTCGGTTGCGCGCATCCCCGCCAACTGCGCACCGATGCCCGCGCCCACTCGCCCTGCCACCAGTAACCCGGCAACCAACGGACCGATTTCGTTGAAAAACGCCAGCGATTGCACGGTTGGTATTACTGCTTGAGCTCCAAAGCGGACCAAGGTACTCTCCGTGTGGAAAGCCAGCACAATTCCTAAGGCAAAGCCGGCAGATAAGACCAGTGGCAACGATCCCGAACCCGCCACTTCGATTTGTTGAAGGATCATCCGGAATTCGAAGGGAGGAACTAGCGCCCGCCGCGCGGCGCGCTGTGCAAACAGGCCAATGTTCCCGATAAACTCAAGATATGTTCGCATATGCTTTTTGAATGCAGGCAAGGCCTGTTAGCCGAACTTACCCGGCTACCGACTCTCTTCAGACGGGCGGCCGGCGCAATCGCCAGGATCGGATTGCCCGCGCGCTTAACGTCGGCCGCCCTTCGCCGGAACTATTCCTCCGCGGAATGTGGTACCGGCTTCTGACAGTGTGAGCAATCTACGGAGTTCCTTTGGCCGATTGGTTGGACGGCTGAGCGAGGGCTGCAACGAAAGGCTGCGCAATCGCAGGCGTCTCTCCCCCTTCCACTATTTCGGCGTTGCTTATCGTTTTGCCATAGAGTGCTCTGTTAGCGGATTCATCGGGCTTTAGCGTTGCACCATCAAGACCAAAGCCAGCGAACGCTCCCTTGGTGTGACCGTAAAAAATCACCTTTGCGTTGGGGTCTTCGTGTGCCGACTTCCCATTTCCCCAGGCCGCCGACGCGTCCGAACCAATCGCGAAACGATCTGAAAGCAGCTTTGCGCGCCGATCCTTGTCCAGCGAAAGGATTACGATGTCGAGTTTTTCGCCGCCGAGTTGTACGCCCACGCCGCCGCTTTCCAATGTGACCGCAGCTGGCGCCGACCAGTTGGCGCCGTTGCGGCAGGAAATGAATCCCTTCCCGTAGCCCACGCCAACAACTACGGCGCCCTTTTTGAATCCGGGTATGACAGCTATACAGTCGGCGTTGGCAAGTTGTTCCGGCCGAATGCCGTGCCCGGATTCCGTCAATTTGTCAAAGACAGTCACGGCTTGCCCAAGCCGCTGAGCGGTATCATCCGCTGCGGCCGCAGTCAAAGCCGTAGCGACTGTCAACAGAAGAACATATCGTGTTTTTCTCATAAGTGTAATGCTCCGTAGCGATCCTAAATGCAGGACCAATCTCCGAGGCATCTAAGGCACGTGGCACGCCAGTGCGCCTGAGTCAATGAATTCAGGTAAATGCGTAACTCTTGATCGAGTGCGTAGGAGTTACGCCGCGCCCGTTTGTCCGACACTTTGTCGAAAAACCGACAGCGCCGTTTGCCGGTCCGGCGGACCCACTCTGAATGGTAAACCTAAAAAGATAGTAATTTAGGAAAGCTTGTAGGTGAAGGCTCAAATCTCGTTGGTTCAGCACGATCACGTGATCGAGGCACTCGCGACGAATGGTGCCGATCACCCGTTCAACATAAGCGCGCTGCCACGGGGAGCGCGGCGCCGACAATACCTGCTTGATGCCCATTCCCCTAAGAAGGCTTCTCGCAGTTGCTGCGCCGTCCATTCCGCTGTCGGATGATCGGTCACGCGGAAATGGAGAATGCGGCGGCGATCGTGGGCAAGCACGAGGAATACATAGAGGACTTGGAAGCGGATCGCCGGAACGGTGAAGAAGTCGACTGAGGCCATGCTTTTGACATGGGTCTGCGACGGCGGCCTCACGCCTCGCACCATATACTTGCTGACGCTGGTTTCGCCGAGGGCGAATCCGAGCTTCAGCAACTCGCCGTGAATGCGCGGAGCGCCCCACAGTGGATTCTCACGACTCATTGTTCGGATTAGTTCGCGAACCTCCTTTGGCACAGTCGGCCGCCCTGGCTTGCCGCGTCGAATCTTCCAAGTCCAGAATAGGCGAAACCCCTTCCGGTGCCAAGCAATCACGGTCTCAGGTTTGACGATGACAAGAGCGCTACGCCAGTTGCTCCAAATCTCGCATAGCCGAGCCCACAAGATCCGATCTACGTTGACTAGTTTGGGCCGCGACGCTGAGCGATGCAAAACACCAAGTTGGTGGCGAAGTGCGAGGATCTCAAGCTGAAGGGCAGCTCGGCCTCGGAACGAGGCGACCAGCGAGGCCACGAGCGTTGCGAACACTGGCCCGCACGGGAATCGAAGGAAGAGCGACAACTCCTAATTTATCAGGCGGATCGGAGTTTGCGAGAACCACACTCAACAGCGCGAACTTCATCGCGGGTTGGGCGTCGGCGATGTTCCACGGCGGTTCCGGCGCGGCTACTTGAGAAACCGGCTGGCGGTTCCCGGCGGCTCGGGGCAGCGGCCCTCGCGAGCGGTTCGCCAGCCTTCCGCGCGCGCGTGCAGATCGGCGCGAGCGCACAATCCGGAAAGCGCTCTGAAGCCGGGCGAATCGGGCTGCGGGCAGGTGCTTAACAGGGTCCGCGCGGTCGCGATCGCGCTTCCCAGCTCAGCTTCGGAAAGCAACAGTTTTTCGGGTTCAAACGGGGTGTCAGACCCATACGCTCCAGGATATTTGCTCGCCAGACGATAATCGTAATAACCGGCCGTATAGGTCCGAGCCAAGACATCCGCCAGGGTTAGGGGGCGGGTGTGCAGACCCATGAGGCGGCGTTCGAAGTGAATCCGCAGATCGATGCGGCGAGTCAGGCGCAGGGCCAGTTCCGCGTCTTCCAGCGCGCGAAACTCGTCGCTGAAACGTCCAAAGCGGAAGATGTTCTTTTTGCAGGTCAGGGTTCCGCTCCAGAACTTGCGCCAATCGTAGATTCCGGGATCCGCGGGAAACGGATAAAGTTTGGGGAAGGCCCATCGGTGGAGAGGCTGGTCCCGGAGGCAGGGATCTAGCCGGAACCAGAGCAGGGCGGCGTGCGCCTCGTCCGGCCACGACTCGTGGAATTTCAAACAGTGCTCGATGATGGCGGGGCGCGGAAGCAGGTCGTCTTCGTAGAGCAGGAGGAGGGGCGCCGAGGCGTGTTCAATCGCGATATTCCGTGCGGCGGAGGGTCCCGAATTGTCGATTCTGTGGGAGCGGACGTTGACGGAATCCGCGAATTGCATCGCGGCCGGCCCGGCCGGCTCCGCGGAGCCGTCGTCGATCACCACCACCTCGAAGGCGTCCCGGGGAGCGGTCTGCGCGGCGAACCCTTCCAGGCATCGCCGCAGTCCGGCCGGGCGGTTGTACGTCGGGAGGATGACCGAGATCTGGATCATACCGGGATTTTGCTGGCGGCCAGCGTCCGCTTCACTCGAAGATCCATTCTCTCAGACTCACAAACGAGGGCCGCGTCGTAGTAGCGAACGGCATCCGCCCACCGCGCCAGGCGGAAATAGCAGATGGCCAGGCTTTCGTAAGCCAGCACTCCCAGCATGCGCAGATCGTAAGCGGCCTGACGGCTGAACGCGCCGGTCTCGCCGCTGCGCGCGAGCTTCTCAAAGAAGGGGACCGCTTCCTCGAATTGCTCGCGGGCCATCAGCCAGCGACCCTTCAACCAATGAAACTGAAGGTGATTCGGGAACCTCGCCAGAGCTTCGCCGATCAGTTCGCCGGCCGCGCCGCCGTGCGTCAGCTCGTAGTTGATAAGGTTTGACCACGGCAGGCTGTCGTCCACCAGCGGCTTGGGATGGCTGCGCGCAATTTCCAAGGCCGTGCGCCAAGCCTTGACCGCCGCGTCTTCGTCACCGAGCTCGAACTTGATTTCGCCCAAATGGCACCAACTGTAGATGCGCCACGGATCTTCCTTGAGCGACTTCTCGAGCAACGGCAAATTCCGGTCATTTTTGCGCGGCTTGTTGTCTTCGTAGCCGAAGTGGTCCAGTTCCAGCGGCGTCGCGCCGACTTTGCCTCCGAAAGCGCTGCGATACTCGGTGAGAGCGGGCCAAATGTTCTCGTGAATGATTCCGCGAAAGCGAACCGTCGGATGATTCCGAAACAGCCGCAAAACCCAATAGGGGGTCACGCCTTTCCGCGGGGTCAGCAGGACCTGAAACCCGATGTATCTCGGATCGAGCAGCCTCCGCTTGGCGTGTTCAGCGCCGCTGTGCACGCGCTCGTCCGCGTCGATGTAGAGAATCCATTGGCCGCGGGAGAGATCCAACGCGCGATTGCGCGCGGCGGAGAAATCGCCAGCCCAAGGAAATGAATCAACGGCAATGCCGCGATCCGCGGCGATTCGCGCAGTGGCGTCCGTCGAACCGGTGTCGACCAGGATGACCTCGTCGACAAAACCGGCCAGAGAATCGAGACAACCGGCGAGGAATCTCTCCTCGTTCTTGACGATCAACGCGGCCGAAAGGAGCGGGCCGCCATCGGGCCTCACGGGTCCGCCGTCTATTTCTGGCTCGCGGGAGCGGCGACGATCGGACCAGTAGCGGAGAATTTCTTTCCCGCAAACGTGCCCTGGACGACGCAGAAGGTGTCGCCGGAAGCCATCAGGTCCGACAGTTCATCCAAATCGCAAGCTAACTTGGTGTCGAGGTTGCTGCTGGCGATGCTGAAAAACGAGCCCGGCATCGTCACGGCGGTGAGCGGACCGACCAGAATGGACACGCTCAAGACCGTCGCGCCCGGGACCATGCTTACACTGACGTCAATCAGTTCCACGGTCGAACCAATCACCTCGGCGTTGAACGTAACCTGGCCGTTCACCCGGTTCTCCAACAGCGCGAAGATCGGTCCCACCGAAACGTGCGACTGGAAACTCGTCGGTCCTACGTATCCCGCATCGCCCGCGCACACCTGGTTGGTGATGTTCGTGGTGTTCGGAGAAAAGCCATAGGCGGGATCCGCCGTCAGGGCATCGATGCTGAATGTGGCGACCACCGGCGCGGCAAACGCGGCGCCGACCAACAGGCGCTTCATAAACTCGCGGCGAGCAGGATCGATTTGATCGAGAACTTTCTTGTTGTCTTCCGGCATGGTTCCCCTTTTTTTGAATTTGACGCTACCGCAACAATCCTTCCGCCTTCATCTTTGCCAGCGTCTCCTCAACCTCAGCTGATGGAGCTTCGACAAGCCCGTAGGCGCTTTGCACCAACTCCGCGATTTGCTCCGCCGACTTGTCACCAGTACACAGCTCTAAAATCAGACTTGCCACCGGGTTAAGACAATGCACCCGGTCGTTTCCCCGATCGTAAACGATGTACCCTTCGTCCGCAGGAACGATTTCGATACCGCCCGAGCGGGTAGGGTTTTCGGCCAACACTGAATCAAACATTTTCCGACACAGAATGGCAGAAAGTCAAGTAAATATCGGCTTGGGAAGGATTAATCAAATCAATCTGGGGCTGTAGCATTTCCGGTACTCATAGTACCGCTACAAAATTGGACGACTATTCAGGATCGAAATCGGGCGACGTCGGGTCTTTCGGGCCGGGCTTGGCTCACGGTCTCCACATCCAATGACGAGATCCACCGCCTCGGGTTGGGCTATCCTAGCCGGAAAGACACGGATGAGCACAGTGGATCGCATATTAATTCTGACCCCGGTAAAGGACGCTCTCGGCGGCGTTGCGAGCTACTGCGATCGGCTGCGCTCTCTCACCTACCCGAAGGAGCTGATCGCGGTGGCGTGCCTTGAAAGCGACAGCTCCGACGACACCTGGGCCCAGCTCCAGGAGTTCATTCCCGCGCTCGAGCGCGAAGGCTTCCGGCGTACCATGCTCCTTAAGAAAGACTTCGGCTACGTGATTCCGACCGGCCTGGTCCGGTCCGCTCCATCGATCCAGAGGGAGCGGCGATCGATTTTGGCGCGCAGCCGGAATCATCTCTTGTTCGCCGCGTTGCGCGACGAAGAGTGGGTCCTGTGGCTGGACGTGGACGTGATCGAATTCCCTCCCGACATTATTGAGAAGCTGCTGGCTGCCGGCGGGGATATCGTCAATCCGCATTGCGTGCTCGACTACGGAGGCCCCACATTCGACCGTAACGCCTGGCGCAGCAGGGGCACTCTCCACATGGAGGATCTGCGTGCGGAGGGTGATCTGGTCGAGCTCGACAGCGTAGGCGGGACGATGCTGCTGGTCCGGTCAGATTTGCACCGCGATGGCCTGATATTCCCTCCTTTCCCGTACGGCCTGGGCCACCCGATGGCCCGGGAAGGGCAAGGAGAAATCGAAACCGAGGGGCTGGGGATCATGGCGTTCGACATGGGTCACCGGTGCTGGGGGATGCCGAATCTCGAAATCCGGCACGGGCGCTGGTGAATCGCCGGCGGCGGCTGCTGTACGCGACCGCCGTTGCCCCGGCAGGCACCGGTAACGGTCTCGCGATGCGGGCCGGGATGATTCTCGAGGCCCTGCGCGAAACCTGCCAGGTTTGGGTGGCGATGCCGGGGCGAACTCCGGCGCCGGATCCTCCCTTCGACATCGTGCATGTGTTTCGTCTGGCGGCCATGGCGGCGGCAAAGCCTTATCTTGCGTCTGCCCGGCGGCGGCATCTCGATCTCGACGACATCGAATCGAAAACCCATAAGCGCATCGAAGCCCTCTGCCGCGCCAATGGGCTGGTCGAAGCGGCGGACCGGGAAGAGGCGGAGAGCCGGCGCTGTGAATTGCTGGAAACCGCGATTTTTCGCAGTTTCGACCGCGTGTATGTCTGTTCGGAGGCCGATCGGGACGCGTTGGCCCAGCGCTGTCCGGCCGAGCTGCTCATTCTGCCGAACGCAGTGCGCTTGCCGGCATCCCCGCCCGGCCGCAGTCCCTCGGAGCCGTATCGATTTCTGTTTATCGGAACCATGGGTTACTATCCCAACTTCGACGCCTGCGTCTGGTTCTGCCGGAAAGTGGCGCCTATTCTAAAGCGCACGGCCCCAGAACCTTTCGGGGTGGATATCGCAGGCTCGGGTTCGGCGGGGGTGTGGGAGGGCCACGAACTGCTGCGCTTTTTGGGTCCCGTTCCCCAGGTGGGTCCGATTTACGAAGCCGCGCACGCAGCCATCGTTCCTCTGCGGGCCGGCGGAGGAACGCGGATCAAGATTTTGGAGGCTTTCAGCTACCGGCGGCCCGTGGTGTCAACCACCATCGGCGCCAAGGGAATTACCGCGGCAGCGGGCCGCGAGATCCTCATCGGCGACAGTCCCGAGGACTTCGCCTCCCGATGCGTGGAGCTCATGCGGGATCGCGATCTGGCGGACCGGCTTGCGGAGAACGCTCTGCGGCTGGTGACCCAACTTTACTCCGCAGAAACCGTGAAACGTATCGTCTCTTCTCCGCCAGTGGCTCCAGTTCCGTAAGGATTTCGATCAGGCGCCGGGCCGCGGCGGTCCAGGAATAGCGGCTCACGATCCGGTCGCGGACGCAGGTTTGCGGGACATCGGCGCCCTCAATGGCGTTACGGATGCTCGCCGCCAGCGCCTCTTCGTCCGGCTCCCACCATTGCGCATTCTCGAACAGTTGCGCGGCCTCCGCGGAGGAATCGTAAACCACGGGTACGGCGCGCGCGGGAATCATGGTAGCGACGGCCGGGTCGAGATATTCGCGATACGCGCTATGGTCCGGGGCGATGAGCCTCAATCCGGTTGACGCGGCTTCCATCATCGGCTGATCCCAGCCCTCGCCGTACGAGGCGCTGACGTAGTGGGTTGCCGCGCGATACAGGTGCGCCATCTCCGGATCGGCCAGCGTCGAACGGAGAATGTGCACCGGAGCCGCGCGGTCCAGCCCGGCGGGGATGCAGGCGGTCCGGAAGCTTCTGCCGGTCTTGATCGTCAGCAGGGCGTCGTCCCCCGGCCGTGTGGCTCGGATCCATGAGCGCAGGAGTCCGGCGAGATTCTTGCGCGAGTTGAATTCAGAGACGTTGAGGAAACGGGTCCGGGGAAGGCCCGGGCCGGACGCTTCCGGTGACGGCCCAAAGATCGAAGTATCCACACCCAACGGGCACAGGCGGATGCGATGGGCCGGCATTCCGCTGTCTTCCCAGGCCCGGCGCGAGGATTCCGTGGGCAGAATCACCAGGTCGTGCGTGAGGTTTTTGCGGACCCAGATGGAGTGTACGCGGGAAGCCTCAAACATGGTGAAGTTCACATTCAGCTTATCGGGGTCCGAGCACACCTGGTGGGGCATGCAGAAGTGCAGCGCGATCTGGGAGCCGACCGGCGCGTCCAGCGATTCGAACCATGGATCGCTCTTTTCGCTGGGAAGGACGTCGCGGCTCCAACAGGTCACGTCTTTGAGCTCGATGGCGATACCCTGGCGGCTCAGCTCGCGGACGAACTCGCGGGTGTGCCGGCCGTGTCCGGTCGAAGTACGGAACGGACCGTGAACGGTCAGTGCAGTCATTGTTTTCTTGTCCTGCTCCGTTCCGCGTTCGCGGCTGACGCACGGCCCAGCATTTTATTATGCTACGCTCCTCGATTTCCGGGCCAGGTGGCGCCGTCGGCCAGCCGCAAATACCCGCTGGCTGAGCAACGCCTTGGACCCGGGTAAGATATACTTTGTTGCTTTATTTCATGTTTGAGGGACCGGGGAATTGAGAAAGCTACATACGCTTCGGATTCATGGCGTGCTCATTTTTGCCTACGACGGGACCGATTCGGCGACCGCGGCTCGAGTGTACGAGGAACTACGGAAAGACGAATACGGGATCGAGACGATTGGCTTTCAACCAGGCGACGTCGCGATCGATATAGGCGCGCATGTGGGCCTGGTGAGCATCTACCTTGCGAAAAGGTGGCCATTGCTCAAGATTTACGCGTACGAGCCCCATCCCGACAATCATTCGAACTGCGCCGACAACTTGCGTCTCAACCGTGTGACGAATGTTTGCCTGTACCGCCGGGCGGTCACAAGCGACCGGCGGCAGCTCATGCTGCAGATGATGCACTCCAACACCGGGGGCGCCAGTGCGGTTTTCCACTTACCTGGCGCCGGCTCCGTGGGGCCGCTCGAGGCGGTGACACTCGACGATATCTTCGAATCGGCAGTGGAGCCGGATGGCCGTTGCAGGTTGCTTAAGGTTGACTGCGAGGGTTTGGAATACGAGATCCTGCCTTCGGCGGTATCGAAGCGGGTGGATTTTTTCGCGGCGGAGTTTCACGAGGGCGTTCTTGGGGTGGCGGCAAGCCGTGGCGCCAAGATCGGCCGTCCCGACGCGCTCCGGGAGGCATGTGCGGGATTTTTCTCCTCGGGAGCGATGCGAATCGTTCATGGTCCGAAAGGGGACTAAAACGCCGCCGGCTGCTCGAATTGCAACGTCGAGGCCGATCATGGAACAGAACACCATCTTCGTTTCGAGCCGGGGAGTCTTGAAGTCGTGCTGCGCGCATAACCGGAAGCCGCGCTCGAGCAACCCCGCCATCGACGAGGATCTGCTGGAGCGGCATGTGAGCGGAGGCTCAATCTACGTCTGCACCGAGGCGCTGAACGATTTCTCAAAGCAGTTGCAGCCGCGGATCTCCGTTCCTTTCACGCTGGTCAGCGGCGACAGCGATCTGACCGTCGATCCCGCGGCGCTCGGCGCGGAGGTGTGCGAAGCCATTCTGGATCATCCCTGCCTGCAGGCCTGGTACGCGCAAAACTGCGGCATGACGCATCCCAAATTATGCCGGCTTCCGATCGGGCTCGATTATCACAGCCTGTCGGAGGGCAACATTTTCTGGGGCGTGACCACCTCCTCGCCGGTGGCGCAGGAGTTTCAGCTCCTTGAGACGCTGGCCCGCTCGGTTGAGCTGGAAAGGCGGCAGCCGCGGGCGTATTGCAGTTGGCTCGCCTCGCGCGACCGCGGAGACCGGCGCGACTGCTTCGAGCGCATCGACAAATCCGTCTGCTTTCTGGAGCTGCCTCGGATTCCGCGCGCCAGCTCCTGGGCCCGACAGACCGAGTTCGCGTTCGTCGTCAGCCCGCAGGGTAACGGACCCGATTGCCACCGCACCTGGGAAGCCCTGGTTTTGGGCTGCATCCCGATCGTTAAGCGCAGCCCGGTTTGCGACCTGTTCGCGGATTTGCCGGTGCTGATCGTGGACGATTGGGCGGAAGTGCGCCGCGAACGTCTCGACGCCTATCTCGATGGTCTTGCCGGGAGATCCTTCGATCATTCAGGTCTGCTGCGCGATACCTGGGTGCGGAGAATCAACGGCTTTCCGCCGAACCCGGCGGTAAGAGCCTCCTGCGCCGAGTTCCGCCACTTGATCCTGCGCCGCACCGGCTGAGCAAAACATATGGACCTGCGGAACTCAAGTCTGTGGCGCCTGGTGGTCGCGGTCGGCCTCACCGCGATTCAAGTCTCTCTGGCGATGGCCGTCGCGCAGTCCCATCCAGCCGAGGTCCGGCATCAGTTCGCGATTCATTCCATCAGGAGGGTGAAATCCTATGAGAGCGTCTGTGCGGGCGACTGTTTCTGGTACGCGTCTATCGCCAGGGAAGGCTATCATAGCTCGATCCCGCCAGAGCCTCCGCCAAAAGGCGACTCGAACGTGGCGTTTTTCCCTGGATTTCCGCTGCTGGTCCGCGCGGCTCACGCGATCTCACAACTTGACTGGCCCGCGTCGGCGGTACTTGCCTCCCAGATCGCGACCGTGGGGTTTTGGTTCATGCTGCTCCAGTACCTGGAGGCGGTGAAGATACCGCCAACGGTCGCGGGCTTCGCCGTGCTGGCCGTTTTTTCGCACCCCGCCTCCTTGTATCTGGTGGACGGCTACAGCGAGTCGTTGTACCTGCTTGCGACGATCAGTGTGCTGTGGTGCGGCGAAAAGGCCGTTGCCTTCACCTGGATCCCGGGGGCCGCCGCGATCGCGACCCGCGTCCTCGGCTTTCCGCTGGCGATTTACTCAGCCATTCGCGCCATCGCCGCGCCGCCGCCTCGGCGACGGGTATGGATTGCAAACGCGCTGCTGACTTGCATCGGCGGCCTGCCGTTCTTCATCTACTGCCAGGTGCGCTTCGGTCACTGGGACCTGTATTTTCAAACCCAGCACGCCGGATGGGGACATGTGCCCGACTATTGGTTCTTCACCCGCGCCGCGGCTTACCAGTGGTCCGCTCCCTGGCGGAAGCCAATGCTGATCACTGGCGAGATTCTGTATGCCCTGGTCATCACGGAATGGTTGATGAAAACGGAGAGCGGCGATCGGGAGCGCGCCTGGGCTCGCCGGGCGATGCTGTCGATCGCGCTGGCACAACTTTACCTCGGGGGCGCGAGTATGGCGCGCAATGATGGAGAGATGTTCCCGCCTTTCGTTGACTTCACGCGCTACAGTTACCCGATGGCGCTTCTGGCGGTGCTGGTGGCGGCGGATCAATGGCGGTCATTGAATCCGGCGCCTTTGGCCCGCCGTGCCGCGGCGTTTGGGCTCGCGCTGGTCTGTCTTGCGAGCCTGATTTTTCTAAACCTCCGCGGCGAAGCTGCGTGGCATCTGCGTTAATTTCGAATTTCGCATCTGCCGCCGTTAAGCTGGCGGTGGCGCCTACGGCGGGAAATAGTACAGCAGAATGGTTTTTCCCACGCGCTCCTTAGGAGTATAGAAGTCAGGCCAGGTATGTTCGCCGGGCTTTGAGAAACGCAAACCCATTCGATACAACTTCCACTCGCTGACGGCGACCGCGTTCCAGCCGGGCGCAGGCTTCCGGTAGTCACTCTGGGTCATCCGAGGCATTCCCATTTCGGCGGGCTCGGAGCGATAAGGCGCCGTGAAGGCCACGGTGTTCGCATTCAACTCATTCAGGCGCTTCGCCAGGCGCTTTACATCTTGTCCCCAGTCCAGCTCGGAGTCGACCACGATGCGCTCGGGCCGGCTGCCGGCGAACGCGTTGAAGTACGCCAGGTAGTCCGGGTGCGCGGCCATCGAACTGATGCAGAGATACGCGACCATGGATGCGGCGGCCCACCGCAGCCACGGCGCACTCCGGCGCCATTGTAAGAGAGCGATAAGGCCGGCGGCCGCGATCACCGCCAGAAAGGGGAACATCGGCATGATGTGACGAGTGCCGAGGTTGATTCGCGATGGGATAGCCACCGCGAGAATAGAACCCGGCAACGCCAGTGCGATCCACAATGGCCAACCCTGTGCAGCTCGCGAAATCCTGCCCCGCCCGCGCCGCAAAATGACAGAGAACAGCCCGGCCGCCAGCAGGACGAGCACCGCGATCGGCAACTTGACCAACAGCAGGAGCGGAAAGAAGTACCACCAGCCGGTGTTCTTCACTTCCCCAAGCAGATAGCTCGCATGACCCTCCGCATTGTGCTGGGCGACAGCCCGCACCCCGTCGAACAACTCGGGAAATGGAACGTTGAACGGCAGTCCTTGGACGTGACCGACTGAGAAAAAATAGCCCGCCCAGATCGCCAGGAACAAGACGGCGCCCGCAACCGCCGCCGAGCCGAGGCGCCGTCTGGCCGCGAGGCCGGCGCTGCGCAGCCCCGGCAGCGGCGTCGAGAGCCACAGGCCGAGAAGTAACAGGAGTCCCGCCGGATAAAAGACCAGGCTCGATAACTTCGCCAGGATCGCGAGCGCCAACGACAGCCCCATCCACGCTCCGGTGCGCGCATTCGGCTCCTCGATCCACCGGAGCCAGGCGTAAAACGCCGCAGCCAGACAGGCGGTGGCGCCCATGTCGGTAGTGGCCAGCGCCGCATGCGCCAGGAGCGTGGGGATCATCGTGAAAATGAGGACGGCGGCTGCGGCGCCCGCTTTTCCCAGCAGACGGCGGCCCCACAGAAACGTGATCCAGCAGCCCAGCCAGAAGAACGGTAAGTTCCCCACGCGCGATAGAACGGTGTACCGGTTGTAGTGGCCGGTGAGGTAGTAGATCGCCACGCCCTCGTCGTAGCGGTCCCTGTATCCGTAGCGGGTCGCGCCTGCGAGATAGGGTCCCAACGCGATGAAGATGCGGGTCAACGGCGGGTGCTGCGTCTCATATTTATATTGGTGAGAAACGAGCAATTCCATGCCGCACGCCAAGTGATCGGGCTCGTCCGCAGTAGGGTTGAACACCGTGTACGTGGCCTCAATGCGGAGGGTGCCCACCAGCGTGAACGCCAACGCCAGTCCGGCCGCGTGCCGCTGGAAGAGACGGACAACACGAGCCGTAATTTCGGCGGTCGACAAGCTGTGATTATAGCCTGCATGAATCTGGCGGCGTTGGCGACGGCGGTGCAAGCCGAGAAGTACGCCAGCGAGCGGATGGCCGCGAATCGAACGCCTCGGCGGCGGTCGCGGTCGCACTCGTGCGTTAACCGGATGGCCAGAGAGTTTTCATTTCGCAACCGAGTGCCTCCGCAGGTGGCGATGTGAAAAACGATCCATGGGTTAACACCGACTGGCGTGCCGGATGTCGGCGAGGTTGGCAATCTCGTGCGCCCGCTGCCGCGCTTCCGCGCTGAGACCTGCGTACCCCAATGACTGCATCCGCCAGGCAATGCGCCGGAACAACCGATTCCGATGTTTGTTCCGTGGTTCTTCGCCGAAGACCTCGCGGTATTTCGCGCGCAGCACTCCCACCGGCGACTTCCGCAACTGTGCGAGTTCTCTCATTAGCTCTGAATCCATCTGCTTCTCCCTCTCAAAAGAAAATCCATGCCGTACCCATGCACACATGAACGCTCTCGGGAGAAAAAGAAGCAAGCTGGATTGGAGGTGGCGACGTAACAGACGCCCGAACGTAAACTGTTCGCCCCGGATGCATCTCATGACTGATCAAGTTTCCAGTGCGTCGCTCTGAGGAATACGCAGACGAATCGGAGTGAGCGAGTTCGCCGGCCGCTGCTCCGCTGGCGTCTTGTTTCCAACGGCTTTGTTCCAATTCACGAATCAGTTGGAACAGGACGCAGAACACACTGGCGCGATTAGAATTGCGGCCGCCCCTCTTTGTCCAAACAGACGATCTCGCCATCACGGCGCGGCAGTCCATGTCGATATGAATCGCCGCGCTGAGGCGCGGAGCCTACCTTAACCGGAATCCGGGTTCGGACGACCCTCGACGCATTTCTTTGACAATTCAACTGCTTCCGTACATGGATCCGATTAAGGCCTCAGGTCTTGCGGTGGTGCTCTTTGAAACAAGAAAAGCCCTCCGCCAGACCGATCTGTCGATTCTGACCAAACTTCTACCCTATTTGCCCGAACCCTCGAAATCGGAATGCCTGGAGTTACTGCGCGACAGCGGTGAACTTCCAAGCCTTCCGCCGAACCTTCGCTACCTGGATGCAACGCACGGGCGCCACCGTTAAGGACGTCCAGGGCGCCATGCGGCACAGTAGCCCCGACCAGACACTGAAAGCTTACATGCGCGAGATCCCGGCCGGTGTACGGACAGCGGTAGATGCGCTTGACCGGATGCTTACCGAGCAGCGGAAGACGGAAACGAAGACGCAGGGGCAACTCCAATGAAACATTCTGGTACACAACCGCGAACAACTTTTGGATTGGGACGACGGCAGTTATATGAAAATCTGCTACGCTCGCCGAGATTGACATTCCCCGGTCACAGTAGTCCCGAGCAGACGCTGAAAGATTACGTGCGCAAGATCCCAGCCGGCGTGCGTGCGGTAGATGCGCTTGACCGGATACCCACCGGGCAGCGTAGCGCCGAAAACAAGACTCCCACCCTTGTCCGGTGAATAATTCTGCTACACAACTGCACACAAGAAATTGAAGGGGGGTGTTCGTAAGCCTTTGAAAACATGGTACGCCCGGTAAGATTCGAACTTACGACCTTTTGCTCCGGAGGCAAACGCTCTATCCAGACTGAGCTACGGGCGCACAAGAACGGCCGATCCGTCCATCAACGAGTATATCTCAACGAGGCGTCGCACGTTCGACGTTCCAGGTTCTACGTTTTTCGTTACTTCTGTCGAAGATCCAGCGCCTCCAAATGGCCGATCCGCTCCTCGACTCGCCGCACTTCCGATTTGAGCAGGTCACGCAAGTCGTCAAACCGCTTGTTGATCGACATGTTCGTATCGTCAAAGCGCCTGTTCACATCGCCGGAGCGCTTGTTCGCATCGTCAAAGCGCTTATTGACCGAGTCTTTCAGATCGTCAATCCGGCGATTCTGAAAATAGACGCTGAGCAGGTATCCGCTAATAATTACGGCAGCCTGACACCATTGCGTCAACTGATCCATATCGCCTAACTCATCGTAACCGGAATGAGCCCCCGGAACGCGGCACGCCGTACCCGGTACGCATTCGAACGCAGCACGCAGCACGCAGCACGCAGTACGATCTTTCTTCCACCCAAATCCCTAACTATCCCAACAACTTAACGACACAACCTACGAACGTCGAACGTCGAACGCCTAAACTGACCACGAGAAAACAAATGCTGATAACACGTTCCGAACAAATCTTCAACCACGCCCTCCGCTACGCCACCCCCTTCTCAACCACCCTCGGCCACGCCTGGGCCATCGTCCCCGACGGCTTCTCCCGCTATCACGGCTGGCCCATCCGATCGAGACGTTTCCGCGAATGGCTCGCCCACAGCTTTCATCTCGAGCACGGACTCTTCCCTGGCACCCACGCCCTCAACAGCGCCATGCAAATGCTCTCCGCCCACGCTCATCACTCCGAATTCCCAGCAACACGAATCTTCACCCGTATCGGATTCCACGGCCATCATCGCAACCCGCAATCGATCCTGATCCATCTCGCCAACGCCGCCGAAGAAATCGTCGAGATCGCGCCCAACGGTCATCGACTGGTAACCGCGCAATCCTGGCGCTTCCTCTCCGGCGCCGCCACAGCGCCCCTCCCACGCCCCATCGCAACCACCGCCACCGTCCTCGAACAACTCCGCCGCATCTTGAACATCGACGAAACCGCGCTCCACCGTGCCGTCTTCTGGCTCTTCAAAGCCCTGCGCCCCACTGGACCCTATCCCGTTCTCTCCATCACCGGCCCACCCGCCTCCGGCAAATCCACACTTGCGCGCATCCTTCGAACCCTCATCGATCCTTCCGCCATCCCGCTCCTCACGCCGCCCGCGACCCAGCGCGATCTGTTCACCCTCGCGCTCCACACCCGCGTCCTCGCCTTCGACAACGTCAATTTTTTAGGCCGAACAATGGCCGATGCACTGGCACGCATCGCCGCCGGAACGGGGATCGCCATCACGAGCCGCAACGAATTCGACGATCCCCAACCCCTCGCGCTCGAACGGCCAATAATAATCACCGGAAGGAGACCGCCCGCCTGCACAAATAGCCCGCTAAACATTCATCTCGAAGCCCGAAAACCCGCCACGCTACGCACCGAAAATGTTCTAGCCGAACAAATAGAAGCCGCCGCGCCCGCCATCCTCGGCAGCCTCTGCGCCGCCATCAGCGAGTCCCTATCCACCGGCAGCGCCACACCACCAGCCCTCGGACTCACCATCGAACAAACCAACACCGCTCTCGCCGCCAATCCTCTGATCGATGCCATCCACCAACTCCTCCAAGCCAACAATGAGTGGACCGGAACTCCCACTCAACTCCAAAAAGCTCTCTCCTTCGATGGCCGGCCGCAGCATTTATCCGAACAACTCAACGCCCTGCCGCTATCCATCTTTGGCATTCAACTCGAGTCGTGGCAGAGCCATCGCACCCGTCAAATTCGGCTGACGACGACACCTTCCGTGGTCGTAGGCAAAGCCGCCGCCTGACCAACAACCCCGCTACAATGAATCGCTTGACCTGTGTGCAAAAAATGGTCCGCCTACTGCTGCTGACGCCTTTCTTTCTCCTCGCCGCCCAGACCCCGATAACCATCCACATCAGTGCCGACGCCCCCGGCACACCCTTCAAACCCATCTACAATTGGTTCGGCTACGACGAGCCCAATTACACCTACGGCGCGCACGGCCCCATGCTTCTTCACGAACTGGCGTCGCTCGCGCCCGTCCCCGTCTACATCCGCACTCATAATCTTCTGACCACCGGAAACGGCGAAGCGTCCCTCAAATGGGGATCCACGAACGTCTACACCGAAGACGCGCAAGGCCATCCCGTCTATGATTGGAAAATCCTCGATCGCATCCTCGACACTTACCGCGACGCCAACACTCGCCCCATGTTCGAAATCGGCTTCATGCCCGAAGCCCTCTCGATAAATCCGCAGCCTTACCGTCACAACTGGCCGCAAACGGGAATCACTGCCGGTTGGAGCTATCCGCCCAAAGACTATGGCAAGTGGGAAGAGCTGAATTTTCAAATCGTGCAGCACTGCGTCGAGCGATACGGAAAAGAGAACGTCGAGAAATGGCTCTGGGAGGTCTGGAACGAACCCGACATCGGCTATTGGAAGGGAACGCCCGAAGAATATTTCCAGCTCTACACCAGCGCAGTGAAAGGCGTCCGCCGAGCTCTCCCAACAGCGCAAGTCGGAGGCCCCGCCACCACCGGCCCCGCCAATCCCAAAGCGGCCGCGTTCCTGAAATTCTTTCTCGATCGTTGCGCCCAGACAAGCGTTCCAATCGATTTCATCAGCTACCACGCCAAAGGCCGCCCAACGCTCGTCGATGGCCACGTCCGCATGGGACTGGAAAAAGAACTGGCTGACGTCGAGGCCGGTCTGAACATCATCGAAGCCTTCCCGAAATTCCGCAGTCTCCCGATAATTCTGAGCGAAGCCGATCCCGAAGGTTGCGCGGCCTGCTCCGCGCGAAACCATCCCGAGAACGCCTATCGCAACGGCCCGCTCTACGCAACCTACACCGCTACCGCGCTAAACGGCATTCAACAACTCGCGGACCAGCGCCACATGAATATCCAAGGCATGCTCACCTGGGCCTTCGAATTTGAAGACCAGCCCTACTTCGACGGCTTCCGAACCCTCGCCACTAACGGAATCGACAAGCCCGTCCTCAACGTATTCCGAATGTTCGGCCTCCTGTCCGGCACGCTCCTCCCAACCTCAACCCCCGCCCCCACCACGCCCCCCGTCCCCACCTCCGCGACGACACCCGTATCCACCACATCACCCGTTCCATCCACCACGTCACCCGCATCCACCACGACCCCCGTATCCACCACGACCCCCGTTCCAAGCCGCGACCGTCAGGAAGCGCCCACAGCCCTCGCCACCCGCACCGCCAACACTGTAACCGTCATGTTATGGAATTATCACCCCGACGACATCCCCGGCCCCGACACCGAAGTAACTCTCGATATCACCGGACTTCCCACTCACCTGCTTCTGCAACATTACCGGATCGACGAGCATCACAGCAATGCATACGACATGTGGAGACAAATGGGATCACCACAACAGCCCTCGCCCAATCGGCAATCCGAGCTGGAATCCGCCGCCCAACTCCAACCGCTGACGTCGCCTGAATGGCTGAGCCCCACGCAAGGCCGCTTTCTACTAACTCTGCACCTCCCCTACCAATCCGTGGATCTAGTCGTATTAACGGGCGGCTCTCAATGAACCCAACACCCTTAACCCCGACCGATCTCGAAAAAATCAACGCCTACTGGCGCGCCGCCAATTATCTCTGGGTAGGCCAGATCTATCTCTACGACAACTCGCTCCTCACCGGGCCGCTCAAGCTCGAACACGTCCAGCCGCGCCTGAACGTCAAGAGCGCTGCAGTAGCATCGTCCAATTTTTTCGAAGTCCAGGAACCCACCGAATGACCTCCGCCGATGTCCGCGAACAGATCCTCGACTCACTCATCCTCGACCTCGTAGGCCCAGTCGCCGGTCTCAAAGATGGGAACCACCTCGAACGGGAGATTCTGCCAGAATCGACCGCGCCACTGCGTTGGTACCTTACCGGATTCTTCGCGCCCTTTGTCGCCAAACCCGAAGAGAAAACCGACGAAGACAGCGGCGAGCAGATCGATCTGATCCCGCCCAGAACGGGCCTCGACGACGAAGCCGCTCCCGAATCGGCCTCCTCTCGAAAAACGCCCTTCCCCTCCTCCATGGGTCTCAGTGTTCTGATTCAACCGAACCAAATAGTGAACGTCATTTGCGGCAGTCAGCTTTACCTCGTTGAAAGGATCGAGAGACCAAACCGTATCGCTTCTAAGATCGGAGCATCCGTACTTGAAGTGGGATACGTGTATCGCTTATGCGCTAGCGGAAATCGTCAATGAAGCGACGCTGCAAGCATTCCTCGATTGCGGGAACGCTAAAATGCACGCACCTGCTAGCACGGCACTCCTAGAACTAGTCTTAGACGGATTCCTAGCTTCTGCCTTCACAAAGAATCGTGTTCGCGAGTTCGTTAAAGATTACAAGAAAGCCAATATATTGCGGCCGTGATGGAGTTTTTGTGGAACATAACTAATTGCGAATCAGTAACTTGCCGTCAAGAGCCAATCGGCGCACTTTTCAGACACTGCCTGGAATTCAGCCGTGCTTCATTGTTGTATGGGTTCTACGCCGCGTCCAGCGTGCGGCCGCAATCAAGGCGAGTGGCCCAATTATCGTCACCGTTATAGCTCCCCAGTCGAGCCCCCGGCTACGCATGACCACCCCGCAGGTCAGGGCCGATATCAGACCGTAGCCGGCGAGCAGAATCCGGCCGTAGCGATCGAGCGGCTGCGAACCGCGGCGCACCTCGCGCATCAAGCGCTGGTCGAAATCCGGCGACAGGCTCGGGACAGGCGCGGCCAGGGAACGCCGCAGCAAACTATCGATCCCGGCATCGCGAGGGTCCATCTCAGTCACAAGAATATCCTTTCTCTTTCAGCATGCCATGGAGAAGCTGGCGCGCGCGATGCAGATACGATTTGACGGTATTCTCGGGTACGCCAAGCAATACCGCGACTTCGGAAACACCTGCGCCCAGCCAATAATACAGCCGCAAAGCCGATTGGTAGACCTCGGGGAGCGTTCGAATGCACTCTGCAAGGGCTTGGTCGCGCTGCGCCGTCTCAGCCTGCCTTTCCGGTCCGGGCTCCGGAGTCATGGCGCGGTAAAGGACCGTCTCGTCCGAGTGTGGGCTTCGGAAGCGAACGCGCGCTTTCAGGTTTACAGCCTGGTTGAACGTGATCCGGTAGATCCAGGAGCTGAATTCGGCCTCGCCGCGAAACGACTCGATCGCATGGTGAACCTTGAGAAATACCTCTTGCGCCACGTCTTCGGCCTCTGGAATAAACTCGCGTCCTAGAATCGAAACCGCCAGGCGAAACACGGGCGCACTATGACGGCGAACCAGTTCAGCGAAGGCTTGCTGGTCGCCGCTCTGCGCGCCGGCCACGAGTTGGGAATCGTTGTCCACCAGCGTTAACGCCGAGGCTCGCCCTTCAGGAAATGGAAGGCAATCAGGCCTACGCCCAGAAAGGCGAACGGCAGGGGAGTTACCCAGTCACCATGAGACGGACCGGGAAGAATCAGATAGAGCGCGATCATGGCTCCAACCGAAAGGGTAAAAAGAACCGTTCCCAAAATCGGGAGGACGGTGGGATCGGGCTCACGGCGTTCCCTCGCCGGCTCCAACGGAAACTCCGGCAACGGTATTCCCTTTTCCATCGCCATCATCCGCTCTTGATGAATGATCTCGATCCTCTTCTGCCGGGTCTGGTACTTCATGTAAAGATAACCAACAATGCCTCCCGCCAATGCAAGCGTAACTATGCCGTCGCCGATTGAGTAGCTCATTTCTCTATCACCTCGCTTTTTAGGACAAGGTGTGGCGGCGGGCGGTTGCAGCGGGTCGCGATAAATTCGGGCTTGCGGACGAAGCTGAAAAGCTGGCGAAAGCCTGGGATTCGATTCGAAAGGCGATTAGAGATTTTCTGAGAGCGCGAATTTCGGATCGATGCCCACCGGCCGCCTTTCGCCGCGTCGAGGACAGTAGTGAGGGACGGCACCTCAAACGGGCGAAATGGGTGCTAATTCGTCGGGCCAGTAAGTAGCTTCAGTTCTGCCAAAAAAAAAGGCAGTCTGAGTCACTTGGCTTTGGACGCGTGCGTACGGTTCGGTAATTTTAATTAGTTCTACAGGTTTGAACTGAAGCTGCCGACAAATAGGCTGGAGAGGAACATGATCCAACGTCGATCATTAGGAACCGCCGTGCTCCTCGTTTTGCTTGGAGACTTGTCCATCTCAGCCGCGAATTGCAAAAAAGGAATTCCTTGCGGTGACGCATGCATCTCTGCCAGCAGGACTTGCCACGTTTCGCCGACGAGTCTTTCGCCGAGACCAAGAAGGTCAACGCAAGCTGTTGTTGCTCCAAAACAATATTGCATGTCATGCGGCCCCGGCAAATACGGACGGATCAAGCGGAGTGCCGACGCCCGCGACGAGTTTGAGCTTTCTCACCCTTGTCCTTCGAATAGGCGGCGTTCGGGCGCCTGTCCAGGGTATGTAATCGGCCATATTCAATCTCTGAAGCATGGTGGTAGCGATACGCTAGCTAATATGCAATGGCAGAGGGTTGAGGCAGCAAAGGCAAAGGACAGAATACAATGAAAATTACACTGATCCTCGGAGCGGCCACGCTCATTCTCCTGTCAACTCGCACAGGCCAAACCATCACAGGACTAGAACCTGCACCGGCGCCAAAAACCGCCACAGGCATAGCGAGTGCTGCCCAAGCCCAGGCTCCGGGGTGGAAGGCCCCCTGCCGTGATCAATAGACAGCGATCTGCGGGAAGTAGCCCGAGGAGGTGAAATGGTCAAAATAATGGGTGTTGGGGGTGCAGCGATTGTTATGGCGCTTGCCTCCTTCGCGGGGACAACGAGTCCGGTTTACGACAATTCGAAGATTATTCTAGCTGCCTGTGATGCCGTATGGCCAGCGATGCTTACGGCCGTCACGAAGAACGGCTTCGTGCCGGTGGTTTCAGATCGTGCCGGTGGAATCCTGCAAGCGCAAAGCGGTATTACGAGCAAATATCGTGGTGCCAAGAACGATATGAAGGCCTTGACTGTGAACCGCTCCAATTTCTGGACCGCGCCGGAAGCCTTCATGGTTCAAGGCGCTGGCGTCTCCGTCGTCCCATCTGGAAACGGCTGTCTCACTACCGTTCAAGTTCAGTACGCAGCACTCAAGGTCAGCTTTGGCGAGAGTATGGCCAATGCCATTGAAGACGGTTTGACAACTTGCCGTCTGTGCCCGTCCCGCCCACTTGCAAAGAACTGGATACGGCTGCAAAGCAATGGACGATTGGAGTCAATGATTTTGGCGGAAACAGAACAGTTGCTTCAGCAGAACCACGCGGCCATTGGCGGCTATACGCAGGACGCCCCGACAAAACCGCCAGCTTTAACA
>JBEKUT010000076.1:0-20522 GCA_049514735.1 Bryobacteraceae bacterium | reverse complement strand
CTTCGATAACGCCACCAGTCCAGCCACGCCCAAAACTGCGCCGGCAACGGCCAGCGAAAGAGCCTGCCCCACCACCTGCCACTTCAACCGGCCCGCGTCCGCTCCCAGCGCCATCCGAATACCCATCTCGCGCGTCCGCTGCGCCACGGAGTAAGAGATGACACCATAAATTCCGACTGAAGCCAGCGCCAGCGCCACCAGCGCGAAGATCGCAAGCAGCACCATAGTGAAGCGCCGCGAAGATGCTGCCGTATCCACCAGATCGTCGAGCGTTCGAAAATCGCTCAGCGGCTGATTCGGCGCAAACGGCCATACGGTTCGCCGCAGCGCCGACGCCAGAGCATCGGACGGCAAGGTGGTTCGCACCACCAGATCGGCCGATTCGATATCGCCCTGCGCGTAAGGAATGTAGAACTCGAATCCCGATTCCTGATCCAAGCCGCTGTGCCGCACATCGCCAACCACACCGATAATGCGGCTCTGCTTGTGCACTCGAATAAAATGTCCCAGGGGATCATCGCCTGCTGGAAACAATCGCCGCGCCATCGACTCATTGATCGCAATCACGTTCTCGCTATCGGTGTTATCGTGCGCATCGAACGCCCGTCCCTTCAAGAGAGGAATTCGCATCGTGTGGAAATAATCCGGTCCCACCACGCGCACGAACGCTACAGGATATTCGCCCTTCTTGTAATCCTGTCCAATCACGCCGGCGCCCCAGCTTCGATCGCGGTCAAGCGGCACCGCATCGGTGATCGCGGCCGCTTCCACGCCGGGAATCTGGCGCGCGGCTTCCGATACGCGATCCAGAAATTGAATCAGTTTCTTATCGTCCGACATCTGCGGTCCGGGATCGACGCGCACAATCGCAATATGATCCGGCTTAAACCCGAGATCCGTGTCGAGCAGTTTGAACAGGCTCTTCATCATCAGCCCCGCGCCGCCCAGCAGCATAAACGACAACGCCACTTCTGAAACCACCAGTATGCTGCGCGTCCAATCGCGATGTCCGCCACCCGCGCCCGCCGTGCCTTCTTTCAACGCGTCGTTCACATCGCAGCGCGACGCCCGCAGCGCCGGCAGTATTCCGAAAACCAGACCGGTAACGAGTGACAACGCGAACGTGAACAGAAGCGCGCGTTGATCCACTTCGATCTGCCCCAGCATCGGAAGCGATGTGCCTCGCAACCCCGCCAGCACGCGCGTCCCGATGTAGGCAAGCGGCAACGCCAGCGTCGCGCCCACGAAGGACAGCACAATGCTCTCGGCAAGCATCTGGCGCACCAGTTGAAAACGGTCCGCGCCGATCGCGAGCCGCACCGCGAGTTCCTTCCTGCGCGCCGTCGCCCGCGCCAGCAGCAGATTCGACAGGTTGACACAGGCAATAAGCAAAACGAAACACACCGCACCAGCGAGCACGAGAAGCGATTTGCGCAGCTTGCCCGTAACATAGTCGTCGAGAGCCTTCAAATGCGCGCCGAATCCCCAAGTTTCCTGCTCTGACAAGCGCGCCGCGAGCGCCGTCATGTCCGCTTGAGCGCTTGCCAGATTGACGCCGGGTTTTAGCCGGCCGACGATCGTCACCTCATCTCCATCGTTGTCGGATTCCTTGTCGATAAAGTGCGGAGTAAACAAATCCACCCTCGCTCCGGGCGTGAAGACCGACGGAAAATCGAACGTCGTGGGCATCACGCCGGCCACCAGCATCGGCGCGCCATTGATGGTGAGTGTCTGTCCCACGATGTTCGGATTGCCCGCGAAACGCGTTTTCCAAAAGCCGTTCGCCAAGATCACCGCCTGCCTTCCCGTACGCACGCACTCTTCCGGAAGAAAGTTTCTTCCCATCGCCGGAGCTACACCGAGAACGGGAAAGAAATTTCCCGTGACCGCCATGCCCAACAGACGTTCCGGCGCGCCTTGGCCCGTGAGATTGAAGGTTAGGTAGGGCGAGAACGCGTTGTACGCCGCCATATCGGCGAACGAATGATTGTACCTGCGCAAATCGCGATACGAAAATGCCCGGCTCGTAACGGCCGAGGGTCCGCCGGTTCCATCGGAGTTGCTGACCAAGACAAGTTCCTTCGCATTAGGAAACGGCAGCGACCGGATCAGCAGCCCGTTGATGACGCTGAAGACGGCCGTATTCGTGCCGATTCCCAGCGCCAGCGTGAGCGCCGCAACCGCCGTGAACCCCGGACTTCGGCGCAGTATGCGGGCGCTAAACCGAATGTCTTGCAAAAGGGCCATGTACTTCCATACTCCTCAATCAATCGTTGGTTACATCGGAACAAATCTGCGAAGCTCTTCGTAGTGAACTTTTATGACGCACGATCTCCGTTTCGGTTTGCGAACAATCCTCTCGCACCGCTGGTTCTCAGCCGCCGTAGTGGTAACGTTGGCGCTCGGGATCGGCCTCAACACCATGGTCTTCACGCTGATCGACGCGGCCCTGTTCAAACCGGTCCCGCTGCCCAATGGCGAACGGCTGGTTGCTGTCGGAGGCCGCAACATCGCTGAAGATAACCACGGATTGTGGATCTCCTACCCCGATTTTCGCGACTATCGCACCCGGCAAACATCTCTCGAAACCCTCGAGGCGGGCGCCAATGAAGGGGCTGTTCTGGCCGAGCCGGGAAATCCTCCGCAACCCTTCCGGATGTCGCGCATCACCTCCGGCCTCTTCAGCATGCTACGCATGCCGCCCGTTCTGGGACGCGAATTTCTTTCGACCGACGACAAGCCCGGCGCGGAGCCCGTCCTCCTGATCGGCTATGGCGTCTGGAAGGACCGTTATGGCAGTTCGCCAAGCGTCATCGGACGGCACGTGCGCGTAAATGAGAAGCCGGCCACCATCGTCGGCGTGATGCCGCAGGGCTTCCATTTCCCGAACAACGAAGACTTGTGGATGCCGTTAGTCCCCACGCCCGATCTCGAAAAACGTTCGAACCACGCCCTAGTGCCGTTCGCGCTGTTGAAGCCGGGCGTTTCCATCGCGCAAGCGCAGTCCGACTTGAGCCGCATCGCCGCCCGCCTCGCTGCGGACTATCCGGATGACAAAGGCATGGGCGTTGTAGTGGACGATTTCCACGAACACTACAACGGCGGTCCCATCAAGCGCGTCTTCGTCCTCATGCTGGCAGCCGTCGGATTTGTGCTGCTGATCGCCTGCGCCAACGTTGCGAACATGATGCTCAGCCGCGCCCTCGGACGTCAGCGCGAGATCTCGATTCGCGCCGCGCTGGGGGCGTCCCGCTGGCGCGTGGTCCGCCAACTGCTCGTCGAGAGCGTGTTGCTCAGCGCGCTCGGCGGCATGTTAGGACTCGGTCTATGCGCCATCGGAGTGCACTGGTTCAGCCTCGCGACAGAAGATGTCGGCAAACCTTATTGGGTCCTTTTCACGATGGATTACGTGGTGTTCGCGTACTTCGCCGGCCTTTGCCTCTTAACAGGCTTGCTCTTTGGACTCGCGCCTGCGCTGCGATCTTCGCGCGTGGATCTGAACAGCGCGTTGAAAGACGGCTCCCGCAGCGCCGGCACGCACCGCGGCGGAAAACTCTCGAGCCTCCTTGTAGCCGCTCAATTCGCGCTCACCCTGGTGCTACTCACAGGCGCGGGAATTTTCGTTCGCAGCCTGCTCCAAGGCCTGGCGATAAATCCGACGGTCCCGGCCGATCGTCTTCTCACCGCGATCGTCAGACTTCCGAAAGAACACTACGCCGACGCCGGCGCGCGCATCCGTTTCTTTCAACAATTGCACTCGCGCATTCAAGCCATACCCGGCGTGACCAGCGACGGCATCGCATCGGATCTGCCGGGAACCGGTGATTCTGACAGGCACATAGAGGTCGAAACTACCCGCCTGGCGGACCCCGCGCACGGACCGTCCGGAGCTTTTATTTTGCAATCGCGTGGCTACTTTTCCACCATCAATCTGCCGTTGCTGCTCGGCCGCGACTTCAACGAAACCGATGGCGCGCCCGGCCGCTTGTCCGCGGTTGTCACCAAAGAGTTCGCCGAGCGCTACTGGCCCAATCAACCGGCCATCGGAAAACGTTTCCGCATTTACGACAAAGATAAACCTACGCCCGAGTGGATTTCCGTGATCGGCGTTTCCGCAAACATCGTTCAAAATGTGAGCGACGCAAATCACAATCCGGTGTTCTTCCTGCCCTATCGTCAGGAGGCTTGGGATGGGATGTTCGTGGTGTTGCGTACCACCGGGAATCCAACCTCCGCCGCATTCGCGTTGCGCGCCGCGGTGCAGTCGCTCGATCAAGATCTGCCGCTGTTCGAAGTCAAGACGTTGACCGAGGCGATCGAACACCAGCAGTGGTTCCTGCGCGTTTTCGGAACGCTCTTCTTCGTGTTCGCGCTGATCGCTCTCGCGATGGCGTCAGTGGGGATCTATGCGGTGATCGCGCAGGCCACCAGCCAGCGTACGCAGGAAATCGGCGTGCGCATGGCGCTCGGCGCGACATCGCGCAACATCCTCGGGTTGATTCTCAAGCGAGGTTTCATCCAACTGGCGATAGGGCTCGCAGTGGGTCTCGCCGTCGCATTCCCAGCCGCGCGCTTGATGGCGAAACTGCCATTCCAAGGCTCTCAATCGAACGTCTTGCTGCTGCTGGCCCTCAGCCTCTTGTTGGCCGCCGTCGGGATTTTCGCCTGTTGGCTCCCAGCTCGCCGTGCCGCGACGCTCGACCCGCTGAAAGCGATTCGCTACGAATGATACCTAAGCGGATTCCAGTTCTTCTTCGAGCAGTTGTTTCCGATATAAATCGGCATAATACCCGCCATTCAGAACCAATTCTGCATGCGAACCTTCCTCGGCCACCTCACCGTGCTCGAGGACAAAAATGCGCTCGGCATTGCGCACCGTGGATACACGGTGAGAAATAAGAATCGTAGTGCGCCCGCGCATCACCTCCGCGAGACCATTCAATATGCGCTCTTCGGTGAGGGTATCGACGCTCGCCAGCGCGTCGTCTAAAATCAGAATCCGTGGATTGCGCAGGATCGCGCGCGCGATCGCCGTCCGCTGCTTTTGACCGCCGGAAAGCGTGATGCCGCGCTCGCCAACCACCGTATCGTAGCCGTTCGGAAAGCCTGCAATATCGGGCGCTAATCCGGCCAGCTCCGCGGCCCTTTCGATCTGCTCCTGCGTGGCGCTCTCCACGCCCCACGCGATATTTTCGCCGAGCGTCGCACTGAACAGGAACGTCTCCTGCGGCACGAAACCGATCTGCCGTCGCAGCCATTCGGGATCGAGATCGTGCAGATTGTGCCCATCCAAATAAACCGCGCCATCCGTGGGATCGAGCAGACGCGGGATCAGGCTGACCAGCGTGCTCTTGCCGCTGCCGGTATGTCCCACGATCGCGACCGTGGCGCCGGCCGGAATGCGCAGGTCGACCCTACGCAAAGCATCGCCCGCCGGATACTTCACGGCCACGCCGCGAAACTCGATTTCGCCTTCCACCGGAGTCCTTCCATGCGACATGCCAGTGATCGCCGGACGCTCACTCATTAATTGCGTAATGCGCTCCCACGACGCCGTGCCGCGCTGGATCAGATTCACTACCCAGCCCATCGCGATCATGGGCCACACCAGCATGCCCATGTACGTGTTGAACATCACGAAGCTGCCCAGCGTGATGTGATGCGAGAGCAGTTGGTAGCCGCCCACCCACAGGACTAGCAGAAAGGTCAGCGCGATGAGCGCCGTCAACAGCGGGTTGAAAAGTCCGGAGAGCCGCGCCAGCTTGATGTTCTGATCGATATATTCGAGGTTCAACGTCTCGAACTTGCGCATCTCGGCCTGCTCTTGCACATAGGCGCGCAGCACGCGCACACCCGCCAGATTCTCCTGCACGTTGCTGCTGATATCGGAGAACATGGCCTGAATCCGTTCGAAGCGGTCATGGATCTTTCGCCCGAAAATCACCACGACAAGGCTCACTAACGGCGCGGGCGTGAGCGCGATCAACGTCAGCCGCCAATCCACCCACAGCATCACGGCGATGGCCAGGACGGCTGTCAGTGCGGTCTCCGTCCAGTACATGATGCCGGGTCCGAGCATCATGCGCACCGCGTTCAGGTCGTTGGTGGCGCGCGCCATGATGTCGCCCGTACGATATTTCGCGTAGAAGTTCGACGACAGCGTGACCAGGTGCGAGAACAGGTCGTTACGCAGATCGTATTCGACATCGCGTGAGATCCCGATAATCACCACCCGCATCCAATATTGGAAAATTCCCTTGCCAAACGACAGCGCGACTAGAATCGCGGCAAACTCGAAAACCGGCCGCAGCCGGAAACCGTGAGTCAGCGAGTCGACGCCACTGCGCATGGCGAGAGGAACCATCGCGCCCAGGATATCTTTGAGAATCAGCGCGCCCATGCCGAGGACGAAACCTCGCCGGTATCGCCAGATGTAGGGAGCTGCCTTGCGGAAAACGCTACGCATCTATGTGTGCCGCGCGGTTCGCGGCGAGTGGATCGCCACCCCTGCTATTTGTCGTCAGACGATTTCTGGTCGATGTGCCCGACCGTCTTCAGCCGCTGGAACATGCGCTCAATGTCGGCTTCGTCTTCGGGAAGCAGCAGCGGATAGCGCTGTGGCGCGGCCTGTTTGCGATCCTTCGCTTTGGAGGGAACCTCACCCCAGAATTGACGGTAAGGCACGCCTTCGATCAGCGCGTCACGCGAGAAGCGGCGCAGGTGGCGCAACAGGCTGTTCGATGAATCGGGATCGCCCGGATATACCAACAGCAGGCGCGTCTTATCCACCAGCGTCAGTTGCACGATCAACGGCAGCGTGGCGCTGCGGTCCAGGCGGCGAATCTGCGCCCAGGGGATGATGCGGCCCCACAGTTTCAGATGCGTCTCGTAAATATCGATAGGGGGCCTAAGCGTGAAATAGAGGACGATTCCAGCGCTGGCGAACAGAAGTCCCGTGGCGACCCAGGCGATCGGCCACCGGAGGGCGATCCAGGCCGAGAAACCCGCGCATACCAGTGCTATCAGCCCGGCCCAAATGGTTTGTCGTGATGCTTTGTAACTTGTAATGGGCACCGGCACACTTTAAGCCTACCCCTGCTTGTTCTCCGCGTCAATTCATCTCTTGCGCCAATTATCTCATCGTCAGAATGTAAAGGGAATCTGAGGCCCGCCCCACCGATTGTTTTCCGCTGCAATTTGATTGCCTAGTCCCGTAGGACAGACGATCGCCTTTTGTCGTCTGTCCTCCTACTCCTGCCGCAGAGCCACCACCGGCTCCACCCGCCCCGCTCTCCGCGCCGGCACCCAACACGCCAACAGCGCCACTGCCAGCCACAAAACAACAGCGGCGGACCACGTGACCGCATCGGTCGGACTGACGCCATACAAAAGGCTCGCCAAGAGCCGCGCCGCCATCGCCGAGAAAGCGAGTCCGATGCCGATCCCCAGCAGCGTGACTCGCAGACCCTGCCCGATCACCATGCGGTACACATCGCCGGGACTGGCGCCAATTGCCATGCGGATGCCGATTTCTCGCGTGCGCGCCGTCACGTGATACGCAATCACACCGTACATCCCGACGGCGGCCAGCACCAGGGCCAGTATCCCCAGGACGCCCAGCACCCACAGCTCGAAGCGCGCCTGCCAGAAAGACGCGTCCAGCGATTCGCTCAGCCGCTTCACTCCATACGTGCGGAAATCGGGGTGGGAGTTGACCAGCGTTTCGCGTACCGGTCTTATCATGACGCCCGGATCGCCGGCCGTCTCCACCACGATAAAAACGATGCCGCCGCCGAAGGCCTGCGAGAAGGGCAGATAGACATGCGGAAGCGTGACCTCATTGAGCGCGCGGACTTTCGAATCGCGCGCCACGCCCACTACCCGCAGCCTGCGAGGATGGTCGCATCCGAACGAAAAACTTTGGCCAATCGCCGGTTGTTTCGGCCATAACACTCGCGCCAGCACTTGGTTCACAATCGCCACAGGCGTTCCATCCGCCTTGTCGAGGGTGTTGAAATCGCGCCCTGCAAGCAAAGGAATTCGCATCGTGTCGAGGTAACCCGCGCCAATAGTAAATGTTGTGGCCGGCGCAGGTTTCTCCGACACGCGCGCGATACAACTGCTCTCAATTCCCGCGGCATAAAGCGGCAGCCGGGTCGTCAGCGCGGCGCTGCGAACACCTGGGAGCGAGCTCAAACGCTGCAGCGTCTGGTCATAAAAAGTTCGCGCGGACGCCGCGGTGAACTGTGGTTGCGGTACAAAGACCGGCGCGAATAGACGATTGGCGATGGCAAAGCCGGGGTCGATATTGTGAAACCGCATCACAGCCCGCACGAAGAGACCGGCGGTCAGCAGCAGCACCAGTGACAACGCGATTTGTCCGGTTAAGGTCGCGAGGCGCAATCGCAATCGGCCGCCAGTGACGCTGACGCCTTTAAGTACCGTGGCAAGATCGTCGCGGCTTCCCTGCCAGGCCGGTAGTAATCCGAAGAGCAGCGCGGTAAGCAGTGCAATGAACCCGCCGTAGAGCAGGACGCGGAAATCCAGCGGCATCTCGAGGCGCAGCATTTCACCGAACGGAAGCCTGGTAAGACCGGCAGTCAGCAGACGATTGCTCGCGTATGCGACGAAGATTCCGGCCGCACCGCCAATTAGACCCAGCAACAGATTTTCAGTCATCAACTGCCGCAGCACGCGTGGACGGCTGGCGCCGAGGGCGAAGCGAACGGCCATCTCGCGCTGTCTGCCGACGCCGCGCGCCAGCAGCAGATTGCCAACGTTCACGCACGCAATCAGGAGCACCAGCGCCACTACGGTCATCAGCAGAACGATCACCGGCATGGCCTCGCGGCGGCTCGCCGGATTGGGAACGCCGCGCACCAACTCGATCGTCAGCGGCTGGTTCTCTTTACGAATCTGCTTCGCGATGTCATTGCAATCGGCCGCTGCCTGCGACGCCGTGACGCCTGGCTTCAATCTGCCGAAAACCATCACGCGCCGCTGCTCCGCATTGTTTCCGGCCCAGAAATGGTAAGGCACCCACAGATCGATCCGCAGCGGCGCATAGATACCGCCAAATTCCGGCGGAGCGACTCCGACGACCGTGTAGGTGTGCGATTCGGAGCGCACGATCTTGCCAAGCACGTTCGGATCGCCGTGCAGCAGCCGTTGCCAGGCGTCGTAGCTGATCACCGCCTCTTCGTCTTCCCGATTGAACCAGCGTCCGAGCAGCGTGCGCGCACCCAGCACCGCGGCATAATTGCCCGATACGGGTTCCGCGCCGATCAGCGCGGCGTTACCCTCAAAGCTCAGGTCGGACTCTTCGGGAGCGGAGAGCGCCAGCCCGTCCAGCGACCGGTTGCGATCGCGCAAACCGCGGTACTCAGCGTAAGTGAGAAGCGGATTGCCAGCGCGGCTTAACACTACGACGCGATCCGCGTTGGCGACCGGCAGCGGCCGGAAATAAACGAAGTTCAGGAGACTGAAAATAGACGCGTTTACCCCGATTCCGAGGGCCAGACACAACACGGCAAGGAGGGTGGAACCGGGTGATTTCAAGGCGAGACGCAATGCCAGTCTGACGTCGTGCATGGAGTCGATAGACACCACCTCAATCCAATTTGTTCCGCAGGTGGGACAGACGATCGCCTTGGTGGGACAGACGATCGCCTTGCGTCGTCTGTCTTTTTTAACTACCTCGCAATTCCACGCTTGCTCCCCCTCACAAACCCGGCGACATGCAGCGCCTCGGGCGTCGCGACTTCCGTCTCAATCCGGCCGAGCGCCTCTTCCAACTTCAGACCCGACCGATAAAGCAAACGGTAAGTACGCTTGAGCGCCACAATCTGTTCCGCGCTGAAACCAGCTCGCCGCAGTCCGACTAAGTTCAGGCCTTTTGCGACAGCCCGAAATCCGAGATAAGTGAAGAACGGAGGCAGATCCATATTGACGCCCGACAATCCACCAATCATGGCCAGCCGCCCCACGCGCGAGAACTGGTGAATCTCGACACCACCCGAAATGAAGGCCTGATCCTCGACCTCGACATAACCGGCCAGCAGCGCGCAACTCGCGATCACAGTATTATTCCCAACCACGCAGTTGTGCGCGATATGGCCGGAGGTCATGATGTAATTTCCGTCTCCGATGGACGTGACAGTCTCCGGCCGCGTCCCCCGCGAAATCGTGTAATGCTCGCGGATTTTATTGCCGCTTCCAATGCGCAGATAGCTGCGGTCGCCGCTGAAATTCTTGTCGAGTGGATCGGTGCCGAGCGCCGTTCCAGCCGAGATTTCGTTCCTCTCGCCGAGGGTGGTCCAGCGCTTCACGAACACGTACGGTCCAAGAATGCAGAACGGCCCGATGGAAGTATCCTGCTCGATCACGCAATACTCGCCGACGATCGTCTGCGCCCCGATGTTTGCTTCCGGATGCACGCGCGCAGTGGGAGCGATCACAGACGAAGGATCGATGGACATAAATTTGTATCATACAGGGGTGTTGGTTTCTGAAATTGCAGCCATGCTCGATGCGGAGTGGGAAGGCGACGGGCTGGCGGAGATTCGCGGAGCGGCGCCGCTCGAATCCGCGGGGCCGGATCAGCTTTCCTTCGTCGCCAATCGCAAGGCCGTTGCCGCAGCCGAACAATCGCAAGCGGGATGCCTGATTGTTCCTGACGATTTCCCAGCCGGCCGCACGCTCATACGGTCGCGCGATCCACGCACTGCTTTCGCGCGAGCCGTCACAGCGTTGTATCCCAAACCCGCAATTGCACCCGGCGCGCACGACAGCGCCGTGATCGCTCTAGATGCTTTGGTCGACCCCTCGGCCTCAATCGGACCCCACGCGTCGATCGGTTCCGGCAGCCGCGTAGGACCGGGAACACGGATCGGCGCGAGCTGTTCCATCGCATCGGGCGTGACCATTGGCGCGGACTGCACGCTGTATCCGCACGTGAGCATTTACGACGGCGTCAGCGTTGGAGATCGAGTCATTGTGCACTCGGGTGCCGTGATCGGCGCGGACGGTTTTGGATTCGCGTTCGCCAATGGCCAATACGAAAAATTCCCGCAAGTGGGCCGCGTCGAGATCGGTAACGATGTCGAGATCGGCGCAAACACATGCATTGACCGCGCGGCTTTGGGAGTCACTTCGATTGGCGACGGCACGAAGCTCGACAACATGGTCCATGTGGGTCACAACTGCCGCATCGGACGTCACGTGGTGGTCGCCGCGCAGACCGGATTTTCAGGCGGGGTCGTCGTAGAAGATTATGCCGTCATCGGCGGGCAGGTAGGAATAGGAGACAAAGCCCGCATCGAATCCGGAGCGGTGTTGGGATCGGGATGCGGAATTCTAACTTCCAAGATCGTGCGTAAAGGCCAAGTAGTTTGGGGAACGCCGGCCCGCCCTTTGAAAGAGCATCTGGAGCAATTGGCAAACCTGGCCCGACTTCCCGAATTGCGGCGTCAGGTAGCGGAATTAAGAAAACAAATCGAGGCGCTCGAAAAGGCCGCTGGGCAGAGGTTTGACTAAGTAACCCGCAGCGCGTTGACCGCATCCGTCAGGATATCGCTGGACCGCTCCACCAACTCCTGGAGCCGCATTAAATGTTGCCGCGCTTCCAACTGTTCAGCGGGAAGTGTCATCTCCAGATAATAAGCGATCGCCTCGATTGCGCTGAGCGGTTGACGCAAATCATGCGCCAATGTACAGATCGCGTCTTCGTGAGCATTCGAAATCGTGAGAACGCTTCCAGCGGCAGCCATCTTCGTTGTCAACTTCCTTCCTTTTCGGGGGACACCGATATATACCCCCAAACAGGGGTGCAGGTCAAGTCCAAATGAGGGGACTCTTTTTTTTGTTAGTTTCCCGGCTCCCGCTGGCTGCTTTTGCGCTATCCTAAGGTGTACCCAATCCGAACCCGCTGAGTAACCTGAAGCCTGTTCGCTAGACGTATACCCATGAAAGCTTTTACAATCACGAATGTTTTGATGATGGCCACGCTGGCCACCGCTTACGCGCAGACTCCGCCGGCCCAGTCGCCGACGCCCGGCCCCGGCAAGTATGGCAATTCCGGGCCGCCTCCGAATGCCGTCGCGAGCGATAAAGTTACGCCGGGCGCCACTGCTCCTGCGGCCGCGCCCGCGGTGAAACTCCCACCCGATGCGGTGGTCTTAACCATTGGCGACCGCAAGATCACCCGAGCGGAGTTCGAATCGTTTATCGCCTCGCTGCCGGACCAGTACAAGGCGGCGGCAAGTGGCCCGCAGCGCCGCAAGTTCGCCGAACAATATGCCGACCTGGAAGCGATGGCGGTGGAAGCGCGCAAACGCAAGATCGACCAGAAACCGTCCGTGCAGCAAATGCTCGCGATCCAAACGGATCAAATGCTCGCCAATCAGCTCTACCAGGACGTTGCCGCGAACACGAAGCCCGATGATGCGGCGATGAAGGCCTATTACGAACAACACAAGAACGATTCTATTGAGGTCAAGGCCCGTCACATTCTGATCCGCTTCAAAGGCTCCGCGGTACCGTTGAAGCCCGATGAGAAGGATTTGACGCCGGAAGAAGCGCTTGCGAAAGCGACTTCTCTGCGCGAAAAGATTGTGAAGGGCGCCGATTTTGGCGCGCTTGCCAAGGCTGAGTCCGACGACGCTGGTTCCGGAGCCAATGGCGGCGATTTAGGAAGTTTCCAAAAAGGCCGCATGGTGAAGGAATTCGACGAAGCGGCTTTCACCCTTCCAATCGGAGAGATCAGCCAGCCCGTTAAGAGCCAGTTCGGCTATCACATCATCCAGGTGGAGAGCCGCGGTCCTCAGAGTTACGATCAGATGAAAGAGAACATCGAGAAGAAGCTCAAGACCGAGATGACGCAGAAGACGGTTGCCGACGTAAAGAAGGGAATTCCGGTAACCATCAACGACGATTATTTCGGCAAGTAATCCGGAGGGCGGGCCCCGTGCTCGCCCACGCGGATTCGAAATATAGCGCCGCCGTTTTCTCCGTTCGCCGCGGTGACGGTTCCGCCGTTCTGCTCCACGAGCGATCGCACGATATACAGTCCTAATCCGGACGTGATCGGCTTGGTTGAAACGTGCGGTTGGAAGATCGACGCGAGCAGTCCCGGCGCAATACCCGGCCCATCGTCGGCCACCTCAATCTCGCCGTGTTCGGCAGTCACCGCGATGGTTCGTCCTCCCGCTTCCACGGAATTCATCAGCAGATTCACGAACACGCGCTCCCAGGACGCCGCATCGCCGGGCATGCAGAAACCGGGCTCGATCTTGCTTTCGAACGATATTTCGGGACCGTGGATCAATTCGAGATAATCGCGAACGAACTGCGTCGCGCCCTCCAGTACCGTCGCTAGCTGCGCATTCGAACGCCGTCGATCCACGATGCTGCCCAGAATCCGCTGCCCCCGCTCCACGCTGCGGTGCAGGGTCGCGGCGAGCTTGGCCCATTTGGGATCGGAGGACAACAATTCGGCGCTTTCCGCGATGGTCTGAAACACGTTGTTCAAATCGTGAATCAAGCCCTCGATATTGAGGTCCGCGGCGTTCATGAGCCTTATTCCGCGATGCGGCGCAGGGTGTCGTAAAATTCCGGGAACGACACGGAAGCGGCGTCCGAGTTACGAATAATGCACGGACCGTCGGCCGCAAGCGCCGCGACCGCGAACGCCATGGCAATACGATGGTCGCCAAAGGAATCGAGTGCGGCGGCGTGGAACTGCTGACGGCCCGGAATTTCGAAGCCGTCTTGGCGAACTTCGATGGCGATCCCCATGCGCCCACAGTTCTCGGCCACAGTTGCAATGCGGTCCGTTTCTTTCACTCGTAACTCACCGGCATCGCGCACCACCAATCCTTCTTCGCTGGCGGCGCCAAGAATTGCGAGGACGGGAATTTCGTCGATCACGCCGGCGGTCTGCGCCTTTTCGAGAACGCCGCCGCGCACTTTCGATTTTCGGATCAAAATATCGCCAATCAATTCACCGCCGATTTGTTTAATATCGAGAATTTTCAGATCGGCGCCCATGCCGGCGAGAACATCGAGCAGCGTGGTTCGCGTCGGATTGAGGCCAACGCCCCGGATAATAAGGTTCGAATCGGAAACGATTAACGCGGCAACTAGAAAAAATGCCGCCGAAGAGAGATCGCCCGGAACCTGTAGATTGCGGCCTTGAAGTTCGGAAGGGCCGTTTATGGAAATGTCGAGCCCACTAACATCGATGTCGGCGCCGAACTCGCGCAGCGCCAGTTCGGAGTGATCGCGCGTACGGACAGACTCGTGAACGGTGGTGGTCCCGGCAGCGAACATCCCGCCGAACAGGACGCAGGTCTTCACCTGCGCGCTGGCCATCGGCAGCGTGTAATCGATGGGATGGAGGGTCCGGCCGTGAATGGTGAGCGGCGGATAACGGCCGTCGCGCGCTTCGAAACATGCGCCCATCTGCGCCAGCGGCTTCATGATGCGATCCATGGGGCGGCGCGAAAGCGACTCGTCACCACCAATGCCGCTGTCGAAACTTTGAGCGGCGAGGATTCCGGATAGCATCCGAATGGTCGAGCCGGAATTGCCGGCGTCCAACTCGGACGTCGGAACGCTCAATCCTTTCGCGCCGCGTCCATGAATCACGACTTCACCGGGCGTAATGTCGACCGCGATGCCCAGAGCGCGGACGCAACCGAGCGTAGATTGGCAATCGGCGCCGGTTGAATAATTGACTATCTTGGAATCGCCCGCGGCGATCGCGGCCAGCATCGCATAACGATGCGAAATGGATTTATCGCCGGGTGGTTGCACAGCGCCGCTGACGGAGCGCGCGGGAGAAATTTGCTCTTCCATGTAAACAGAGATAGTGTAACTGAATAGGCATACATGATCAGCAGAAGGCAATTGATGCAAGGGTCGGCGGCGCTGGCTGCGACCGGCGGGCAGGCGATAGCGCAGAGTTCGAAAGCGATCGTGATTTCGAGCTTCAACGGCTTGGCCGCGTGCAAGAAGGCGAATGAAATGATACGGTCCGGCGCCGATACGCTGGACGCCGTCATCGCGGGCGTCAACATTGTCGAGCTTGATCCGAAAGACCACAGCGTTGGCTACGGCGGGCTCCCGAACGAGGAAGGCGTCGTCGAACTCGATGCGAGTTGCATGCATGGACCGACGCGCATGTGCGGCTCCGTGGCGGCGATTCGCGGCATCAAGACGCCGTCGAAGATCGCGAAGCTCGTCATGACCGAGACCGATCACGTCATGATTGTTGGCGACGGTGCTCTGAAGTTTGCCAAGGAAATGGGTTTCCCGGAAGAGGATCTGCTGACCGAAGAATCGCGGCTCGCGTGGCTGGTGTGGAAGAAATCGCTGCGCGATAAAGACGGGCATAATAACTGGACAAAATCGACGGCCGAGTTGCGCGAGACGTTTCCGCACGCCGATGAAAAGACCCTTGCATGGGCGGCGCACGTAGCGTTGCATCCTCCGACGGGAACAATCAACTGTCTGGGTTTGAGTCCGAAGGGTGAGATGTCGGGAGTGACGACGACCAGCGGATTGGCCTGGAAACTCGCCGGCCGCGTGGGCGATTCGCCGATCATCGGCGCGGGCGTTTATGTGGATCAGGAAGTGGGTGGCGCGGGATCGACAGGGCGCGGGGAAGAGAATATTCGCATCGGCGGGGCACATACAATTGTCGAGAATATGCGGCACGGGATGACGCCGAAAGAGGCGTGTCTCGACGCGTTGAAGCGAGTGTCTCATAATTTTAAGGACGATCTGTCGCGGCTGAAGCTTTTCGATATAGATTTCTATGCTCTGCGTAAGGACGGGATGTATTGCGGCGCTTCGCTTTTCGATAAGGGCGATGGCGTGAATCGGCGGGCGAGGTTTGCCGTGAACGATGGGGGTGAGAGCCGGCTCGAAGATTGCATTTATTTGTACGAGAGATAGTAGATTCAACTGTCCTTTGTCTCACCGTGATATGCTCGTGATTCCAGAATGTTCGTTACTCCTTTTGCGCTGCTCGCGGCAGCCGACGGCTCGTCGGCGGCAACAAACGCAGGAACGTTTGCCATCCTTGGCGCAATTGTCGCTGCCGTTCGTCGAAAAAATGCGATAGGCGGCTGGCTGTTCTTCTTTATGTGGGGAGTCTTCCTGGGCTGTGGTTTCTCACTGATCCAGTTCGCCGTTGACTGGCGCCTATATACGCCCGCTCGATGGTCGGACTCAACGCGCTATCTCATGTACGTGATGTCCATAGCGCCACTCTCGGCCGCTTTCTTCGGAATCGCCGTCACGTGTTTCATGCTCCTTCGCACCATGGAATGGAGTTGGGCCGAGTTACTCCGCATTGCCTTGATTGTCTATATTTGCCTAATTTGTGTTTCGGTCGCTGTGGATTATTTCTACTTTCCGCGAAGCCTACCTGCCCGGGTCGCTTCCCTGCTCTTCCCTGGTCTTTTTCTCGGCTATACTTATTACTCTCTCCGATTTCAAATGGTATTTCAGACGCATGACTGGAAGGGGAGCGTCGTCAGAGCCAGCCTTTTTGGCGGGCGATCCTAGCGGCCTCGGTTCGGTTCGAGGCGCCGAGTTTGCTGATTGCTTCCGACAGATAATTGCGAACTGTTCCTTCCGATAAATTGAGCTTGGTGGCGATTTCGGCGCCGGCTGCGCCGTCGCCGGCCATTTGCAGGACCTGGCGTTCGCGGTCAGTCAGAGGATCGGCTTCGCCCCAGGCTTCGGCGGCCAGTTCCGGATCGATCACACGGCCGCCAGCGTGGACGCGGCGCACCGCGTCGGCCAGCGTCTTCGATGGAGAATCTTTGAGCAGGTAACCGGACACGCCCGCGTCGAGGGCTCTTCGTAAATAACCGGAGCGCGCGAAAGTCGTCAGCATGATCACCCGAACGGGAACGCGCTGGCGCTTCAGCTCGGCCGCAAGATCGAGACCGCTCAACTCTGGCATTTCAATGTCGGACAGCAGCACGTCGGGCTTCTCGGCGATCACGAGTTGCAGCGCTTCGCGGCCGTTACGAGCCTGACCGGCGACCGTTATATCGTCTTCCGCTTCGAGCAGCGCAGCCAGCGCTCCAAGCACCATGGCCTGGTCCTCCGCGATCACGATTCGGATGCTCATGCCGCGCCGATCGATTGAACATTTTGAATTGGAACACGGATGATTAAGCGCGTGCCCCGCGATGAATCACGCTCCAGCGTTCCTCCCAGCGACTCGACGCGGTGGCGCATGCCGCTCAACCCCGATCCTTCAGGCGCACTGCCACCGCAGCCGTCGTCGACGATTGCGAGCTCACACGCGCCATCGCTGCGCCGGATCGAAATGTCACACGACGTCGCGGCCGCATGGCGGACCACGTTCGTCACGGCTTCGCGCAGGGCCAGCACCATGGCGATCTCCTGGGCCGTAGTCAACGGGACCGTTTCAGAAGCGCATTCCACTCGTATGCCCGCGGTTCGCAGCATCTCTTCGGCGTGACGCAACTCGCTCGATAGACCCATCGACCGATAGCCCTTCACGGCCTGGCGGACTTCGGCGAGAGCGTCGCGCGAGATGCGCTCGACATCGCGGATCTCGGCGATGGCGCGTTTCGTGTCCTTCTCCGCTATCTTCGACGCCAGCTCCGATTTGAGAATAATGATGGAGAGCGTGTGGCCGAGCAGATCGTGAAGATCGCGCGCGATGCGCTCACGCTCGGCCACCTTGGCGAGATGTTCGATCTCGTCCTGCGCCATGTTCAGCTTGCGGTTCATGCGGCGGCGTTGCGCAAAATGGATGTCCACGCCGCCCATCAAAGCGGTGATGATGAGCGCGGGACCCCAGAACCACGGAGGCAAATTGAGCGCCCAGGATTCGACGACAACGATGCCGAGCAGCGCTCCGAGGTATCGCGCACCGATTCCGGGTTCTCCAATTTCGCCGACAAAACAGCCCGCATACACGAAGAAAACCGAGGCACCGGCATTCCAGGGCGCGAAGACGCAGCCGATGACGGTCATGCCGGCGATGGGCAGCAGCGCTCGCGGTCCATTGAGCCAGTAAGCCCAGAAATAGAGCGGCAGGAATGCACAGACGGCCGCGATCGTTAACGTCCACTCCAGCGCGGACGCGTGGCCTTCGAACGGGTAGAGCAAGAAGATCACGAGATAGATCAGCCACCCGTAAGGCAGCCAGCCTTGTTCATGTTTCGGAGGGATCAGTGTCATTGCGCGCCTAGCCGTACATTTTCTCCTGTTCGCGGCGGTAGCCGAGCCACGCCAATCCGGCAAATACGATGGTAAAGCCAGTGAGGGCTTCCCAGTGCGCCGCGACGGAACCGTCCGAGGGGGCATGGATCGCGATGAGCGCCACCTGCGACAGATGATACGCAGGCAGGAACACCGCAACGTGCTTCAAAAAGTCCGGAAGGAATTGAATAGGAATCCAGAGGCCGGAGCAGAAGGCCATGGGCAGATAAATGATGTTGACCAGGCCCGCCGCGGAGTTTGGTTTCGCGAAGTTTCCGATGGCGAGTCCCAGGGTGCAGAAGGGAAGGACGCCGGCGAGGAGGGTCGACGCGAGATCGATCCACTGCCGCGCGGGCATGCGCACTCCTCCGAACATGATGCCGAGCGTGAATAGCGCCGCGATCACGATGGCGCTGAACATCACGCAGACGGCGAGACGCGCGAAGATTCCGGCGAGCGGGGGCATGGGGCTGGCGCGTTTCAATTGCAGCCATCCAAGTCCGCGCTCGACTGCGATGCCCACGCCGAAACCGAACAGCGAAACACCGACGACCGCGAATGTTCCATAGGTGCCGAGTAAATATGTTGCCATCGTCGTTGCCCCGCCCTGCCCGCGGCCCATGGCGAGTCCGAAGAAGATATAAAACATGAGCGGGAACAGCAGGGTGAATAAGACGTATGTCCGCATCCGGACGAGCTTGAGAAACTCGTATTTCGTTTCGAGCGCGTATATGCGAACCGTTCTGGCGAGTGTCATGCGATTGCCTCCATGGCCTGGTTGTCGTTCGTGGTGATGGCGAGGAAGGCTTCTTCCAGGCTGCTGCTTGAGACTTCGAGATTGGTGAGGGTAGTGTCGCGAATGAGCATTTCCCGCAACACAGCTTCCGGTTGGGCGGTGAGGATCTCAAAACGGCGATTGTCTTGAACGATGCCGGACACGCCATCGATCATCCGCAAAGTTACGGCGTCGAGACGCGTGGTGCAGCGGATCTTTTTTGCCGTTCCACGGGCCTTCAACTCCGCAGGCGTGCCTTCCGCGATGATGCGACCATGGTTGATAACAAGGATGCGGTCGGCGAGCGCGTCGGCTTCTTCCAGATAATGCGTGGTGAGAAGCACGCTGCCGCCCGCGGCGACGAAGGAGCGGATGTAGTCCCAGAAAACGCGGCGGGCTTCGGTGTCGAGGCCGACCGTGGGTTCGTCGAGGAACAGAAGATCGGGCTTGCCGCAGATGGCGAGCGCGAACAGGACGCGCTGTTTCTGGCCGCCGGAAAGTTCTCCGAATTGGCGATTCTCGATGCCCTTTAGCCCGGCCGCTGCGAGCACGTCGTTCATGGGAAGCGGGGAAGGATAGTAGCTGGAGAACAGATGGATGTGTTCGCGGACTTTGATGGTCTCGGGAACCTTGGCGACCTGGAGCATCGCGCCGACGCGTTCGCGCGCCGGGAGGTGGACCGAGCCGCCGGTGGGTTTGAGGAGTCCGAGAAGCAGTTTCACTGCGGTTGTTTTACCGGCGCCGTTCGGGCCCAGGAGCGCAAGCAGTTCTCCGGATCGGATTTGGAGATCCACGTCGCGCAGCGCGAGCACGGGACCATAACGTTTTGTCACGCCTTTCAGTTCGGCTATCGTCATGTGTTCATAATGGGGCGGATTGGGTTGGAGAAGTAGTGGGGAACGTCAGGAGTTGTGGGTGACAAACGTCATAATGGGGCAATGAGAGTGCTCCTGATATTAGCCGTCTGCTCAACATTTCTTTATGCCGAGCAAGATCCAGCTTGGGAGGCGTATAAGGCCTGGGATTCGGAACATCAAGGGTCCGATTACAAAGCGCGTGCCCAATCGCTTTTGGAGATCTCCGCGGAATGGGTGGCAAAATGGCCGGACAGCAAGCTTGCGTGGCAACAGCGCAGGGATGCAATCTTGGGGACGCGGAGCGATTCTCCGGGTCTGTGGAAGCAGGTCGACGAAAACTTGATGCGGCTGAATCCTCCACACGCATTTGCATCCATGGCGGCGTATGACTGGGTGATGGCGGGCGTCAACTTGAAAGATGCGGAGGCGCTGCTCGCTTCAGAGATCGATTTTTTGGAAACGCGAACGCGGCCTGTCAGACCGCAGCAGCCTACGCTTACCGATTTGGTCCGCGAGGCGTATTTCAGCTCGCCATTGTTTGGGGCCTGGTGTACGCTTGCAACCGCTGAAATCAAGATGAAGGAGTTCGATCGCGTTCACGCCACGATCGCGAAGATTCGTGGTTGGCTGGATGGCGA
>JBEKUT010000075.1:0-20726 GCA_049514735.1 Bryobacteraceae bacterium | reverse complement strand
CACCGAAAGCGACATATCGACGGTGGCGTTCTTGGTGTCCGGTTCGAAGCTGGGCTCGCCGACGAAATCGATAAATCCGAACTCGCCATAGAGCTTGCGCATATTTTCGATTCCCTTGCGCAGCTTGGCGGTCGAGAAGACGTCGCCTTGACCCATGCCGAACAGAGGCCGCATTAAAGCTTCGGGGGTGCGGAAAAACTTCACGCCGGTGAACGAGATGGCGTGGAGATGATACTTGGCGCCCTCATCCATAGTGATGGTGATGTCGGCGCGCTTGCCCGGGTTGTTGGGATGAATGAGCCAGATGGAGGTTCCACTGCCAGGGCCGCCGGTGTCGTACACCTTAACCGTGGAATCCGTCGCGCGCGCCACGAAGTAACCGTGCTGCTGGTAGAAATCCTGGATGCGGCTTTTATCTTCCTCGAGCTTGCTGGCGTCGAAGGTCTTGGCAAACAGATTCTCAAAGAAAATCGAATAGGGAATCCCGATCGGCTTCAGGTTGTGCATCGCGCGAATCACTTCTTTATCGGTGAACGCCTTGTTGTTGACGATCTCGATATGGCCGACCTTCACCTTGGGCCCCTCGTCGATCTTGAATACGATCTCGAGCGACGACGGCGGGACGCGATGCACTTCGGGCGTCACGGTGGCGTATTGGTGGCCGCGCTCCGATTCGTACTCCTGAAGCACAACGCGCGCGCGCTGCACTTTGTTTTGATCGTATTGCTGCTCGACGCTCAATCCGACTTTGCGCTCCTTGAAGCGGTCGAGAATTTCGGAGGTGCTGATGGATTTGTTCCCTTCGTACTTGATCGTCCGGATGACCGGCCGCTCGGTCACGATGAAGCGGATGACCCAACCGAATTGCCCAGGCTCGCGCTCCAGGCGAATGTCGTCGAACTTGCCGGTGTTCCACAACGCCATGAAATCGCGGTGAAGCACTTCGGGGTCGTACTTGTCGCCCTTCTTCGAATAGATGAGGGCGCGCATGGTGTCTTGCGGAACGCGGCGCGCGCCGCGGAACTGGATCTCCTCAACGTAATTTTCGGGAGGCGCACCAGGCTTACTCTGTTGCGGCGCCGCAGTGGGAGGCGGTTGAGCCGGCGCCGTTGGCGGCTGCTCCAATTTGGGTTGCTGCGGCGCGGGCGTTTGCGGTACGTTCTCAAACGGATTCTTCGGTTGCTGCGCCGGCTGTTGCTGTTGTTGCGTGGGCTGCTGTGGAGTGGAAGACTGCGGTGCGCCCTCGAGTAACCCGGTCAATGCTGCTGTGAACAACAATACCAGCCGTGGTTGCAGGCGGCTACGCCTGATGAAACTCATCTAAATACGGGTTCCTTTCCACTCTGTGCTCGGCTTAACTTTCCCAGACGTTCGCCTTAGACCGGTGGTTTCAGGCCGCGTGTCGCGACGTGTGGATGAAGTTCTTATTTTACCTGATGCTGCGCGTGCCGCGCGAGCCCAGGTGAGAATATTCGGCACAGTCATTGTGATACATCCGACTGCGATATAAAGCATATCGCGAGTCGAGTGGAAGAGGGGCAATTGGCGGGCCAGCCGATGAGCGGTACAAAAAGAAAAACGCCGCAGCCAGACTTCCGGAGGCTGCGGCGTTTTCTGGTTCTTGAAGGGAGCTTACAACTAAGACTTGCGGCGAAGGAAACGGCTCAAACCGAATAACAGGAGACCGCTACCAGCAAACAGCGAAGCGGAAGCAGGTTCGGGCACCGTGCTTCCAGTAATGCCGGAACCTGGATTGGGAACATCCACGTAGCCGACCGTCTGATCCGTGGTGCCGGCGTCGATTCCGCCGTTCTTCGTGGCTTGGCTGGTGTAGTTGCCTAACATCGTGCCGCTGTACGCGTCGAGAAACGAAAATCCCGTGATGGCTAGAACCGATCCGTTGCCAGACACGATCGGTCCCGTATAGAAGAATGTCACGTTAATCAGTGCCGCATTGTCGAACGATGAACCGATGACGGTGGAAGGCGTCACTCCAACATCCTGGGCGGATGCATACCATCCGGACGGCGCCGCCGCGCTCCCGGACACGTAACCGTTGATGTCATACAGCGTGAAGAATGTGCCAGGCGGATTGCACTGCACCAGACCGCCTAAGCCGGGACACGTCACGCCGTCAGTGGCAACCGGGTTCAAGCTCTCGTCTTGCTGCAGGTTAGCGGTGTAGTTGTAAGTATATGGCCCTCCCGATGGGCCCGAAGGTGCTCCGGACAATTCCGGTATTATCGATGCGTTTCCTATCGCAGCCAGGAACAGAAAGCTGGACAGCACTGCTCCGGTGCGGATTAGGATCGCACTTCTCTTATCTTGGGTCATCTATCCCCTCCTGACGCTATAGAGGCAAGATACCTTAAAACTGTTACCGACTTCCACCTACAAGACGATTAATCTTTCGTAAGGACGCCTACGTTCTTTTGCGGTATGTATTTCTAATTACTCTAGGAGCGTTCGCCGGGGAGCCGTTCCTGACGGGCGCGGCTCTGGAAGGAAGGGGGAACCGCTTCCTTCCGGGCGCGGCTCGGAAAGGCGGGGAGCGGAGGGCCCGTATTGGACGGTTTCAAGAAATAGCCCTGATGAAGGCGCCGTCCAGCCCGCCACGTCGATAGCCTTCGAGCAGCGGCCGTTTAGAAGTTCGGTGAAATCTTCCATCGCGATGTCGCCTTTGCCGAGCTTCACGAGAACACCGACGACGCGGCGCACCATTCTCCATAAGAAGTGCGATGCCTCAATGCGAAACAGGATCATGTCGCCGTCGATCTCAAGCTCGGCGGACTCGACCACGACGGTGGTGGATTCATCGGGGCGGGAAGGATCGGCCGCGCGGAAGCAAATAAAATTATGCCTCCCGACGAGCATCGCGGCGGCTTGCGACATGGCCGCTACGTTCAACTTTTCTTTCACCCACCACACGTACTTCTTCGACAGTGCGGTCTTGCGCAGAGAAATCTGATAGAGGTAGGTGCGCGAGACGGCGTCGTGCCGGGCGTGAAAACGATTCGATGCGGCATCGACATCGAGCACGGCGATGGAAGCGGGAAGGCGATCGTTGAGGGCGCGGCGGACTTCGGCGGGATGACGCGAGACCTTTTCTTTCACCCTCAAATGCGCCACTTGGGCTAAAGCATGGACGCCGGCATCGGTACGGCCCGCGCCGTGCAACTCGACCGGGCCGCCGAAAAAATCTTCGGCAGCGCGGCGAAGCTCGCCCATTACGGTGCGAGCGTTGTTCTGTTCCTGCCAACCGCTGAATTTCGTTCCGTCGTATTCAAGAGTCAGCTTCCACGTGGTCAAGCTTCCACGAGCTCCGGCTGCGGCTGCTCGATGTGTTTCCGGCGCAGGCTGCCCTGGAGCCGTTCCATGTAGAGATAAATGACGGGCGTGATATAGAGCGTGAGGAACTGCGAGACGAGCAAGCCGCCGACTACGGCGAGTCCCAGCGGCTGGCGCGCGTCCGCACCTTCACCGTATCCGAGCGCGATTGGCAGCGTGCCGAACAACGCGGCAACAGTGGTCATCATGATGGGACGGAAACGCAGCATGCAACCGCTGTAAATGGCTTCGCGCGGGCTCTTGCCTTCGATGCGCTGGGCTTCGAGCGCGAAATCGATCATCATGATGGCGTTCTTCTTCACCACGCCGAAGAGCATGATGATTCCGACGAAAGCGTAGAGGTCCAGTTCTTTGTGGAATATCTGGAGCGTCAGCAACGCGCCGACGACCGCCGAGGGAAGGCCGGAGAGAATCGTGATGGGATGAATAAAGCTCTCATACAGAATGCCCAGCACGATATAGATGACGAGAACCGCGACGATGAGGAGAACGGTCAAGCCCTGGAAAGATTTCTGGAATTCCTTGACGGTTCCCTGGAAGTTGACGCTGATCGAGGCGGGCATGCGCAGCTCGCGAATGATTTCGTTCACGTGGTCGGCCGCTTGGCCCAGCGAATAGCCGGGAGCGAGATTGAACGAAATGGTGACGGCAGGCAGTTGTCCGAAGTGATTGATGCTGAGCGGGCCGACGGTGCGTGAGATTTTGACTACGGCGTCGAGTGGAACGAGAGCCCCGCTAGTGGAACGGACATAGATTTTCGAGAGCGCGGCGGGGCTGCGCTGATACTGCGGCTCCACTTCGGTGATCACGGAGTATTCGTTCGCAGGCGTATAGATGGTGGAGGACTGGCGGGTTCCGAAGGCCGTGAACAGCGCGTCCTGGATCTGCTGCGGAGTAAGGCCCAGGGCCGTGGCGCGGTCGCGTTCGATATCCACCATGACCTGCGGGCTGGCGATCTGCATATCGCTATTGACATCGAGAACGCCAGGGATGGTGCGCATGCGCGCGGCGAGCTGCGGCGCCCAGTTATAAATCTCCTGGAGATTCGCGCTCTGCACGGTCATTTGATACACGCTGGTGGTCTGCTGTCCGTTGATGGTGATGGGCGGCGGATTCTGAAGAAACGTCATGATGCCGGGAACGGACATCAGCTTCGGCCGCAGTTCCGCGATGGTCTGATCGACGGAAAGAGCGCGTTTTTTGCGCGGCTTCATCTGCGCGAACGCGAAGGCCTGATTGCTGTCCATCACGAAAGCGCCGGTGCCCTCCACGTTGGGATCGGCCTTGATAATATCGGCGATGGCGTGCTGGTGTTTGGCCATGGATTCAAATGAAATGTCCTGGCCGGCCATGGAGACGCCAAAAACAAAGCCGCTGTCCTGGCTGGGAATGAAGCCGGTCGGCATGGTCATGAAAAGGTAGACGGTGCCGGCGAGCAGCAGCACAGCGAACATGGCGGTGGTGAACTGATGCCGCAACACGGTCTTCAACGTGCGGTCGTAGCCATTGGCCAGAGCATCGAAGCCGCGTTCCAAAGTCCGGTAGACGGCGCCGTGCCGCGCTTTGTGGTCGTAGCGCAGGAAACGGCTGCCAAGCATCGGCGTTAACGTCAGCGACACGAATCCGGAGACCAGAATCGCGACGGTGATGGTTACCGAAAACTCGTGGAGCAGCCGTCCCACCATGCCTCCCATGAACAATACGGGGATGAAGACGGCGACCAGCGAGATGGTCATCGAAACGATTGTGAATCCGATCTCACGGGACGCCAGCAATGCGGCTTCCATGCGCGGGCGCCCCATCTCCATGTAGCGCACGATATTCTCGAGCATCACGATGGCGTCGTCCACCACGAACCCGACCGACAAGGTCAGCGCCATCATGGAAAGATTGTTCAGGCTGTACCCGAGCAGATACATGACGGCGAAGGTGCCGATAATCGAAAGGGGCACGGCGACGCCTGGAATCAGGGTCGCGGAGATGTTGCGCAGGAACAGGAAGATGACCAGGACGACGAGACACATGGTCAAGACCAGCGTGAATTCTACGTCGTTGATGGAATCGCGAATCGAGCTGGACGCATCGAAGGCGATCTTGAGTTGAATGGCCGGCGGAATCTCTTTGCTCAAAGCCGGAAGCAGCTTCTTGATGTTATCGACCACTTCGACGGTGTTGGTTCCGGGCTGGCGTTGGATGGCGAGAATTACGCCGCGCACGCCGTCGAACCACGCGACGGCTCTGTTGTTTTCGACACTGTCGAGCACACGCCCCAGCTCTTCCAGCCGCACCGGATTGCCATTCTTCCAAGCCACGATGATGGGCCGGTACGCAGCCGCATTCATCAACTGACCGCTGGACTGGACGGTGAACGATTGCTTGTCGCCATACAGCTTGCCGGTGGGCAGGTTGGTGTTGTTCTGCTCGACTGCCTTCTCCACTTCGTCGATGCCAATGCCCCGCGCAACCAGGGCGTCCGGATTCAACTGGACGCGGACGGCGTATTTTTGAGCGCCGTAGACTTGGACGCTTGAAACACCGCTCGACGTGGAGATGCGCTGCGCGAGCAGCGTTTCCGCGTATTCGTCGACCGTGTAAAGAGGCAGCGTGTCGGAAGAGAGCGAAAGATATAAGACGGGCTGTTCGGCGGGATTAGTCTTCTGAAACGACGGGGGGCGCGGCATGGTGGGCGGGAGTTGGCCGCCCGCCTTTGCTATCGCCGATTGCACGTCCTGCGCGGCCGCATCGATGCTGCGGTCGAGCGCGAACTGAATGTTGATCGTCGTCGAGCCCTGCGAATTTGCGGAACTCATCGATTCGATTCCGGCGATGGTCGAGAACTGGCGTTCGAGCGGCGTGGCGACGGCCGAGGCCATGGTCTCCGGGTTGGCGCCAGGGAGGCTGGCGCTGACCTGAATGGTCGGGTAGTCGACGCTGGGCAAGGCAGCGACGGGAAGCGCGCGATACGCCACGATCCCGAACAGAAGAATGGCGGCCATGACGAGAGCGGTCATGATCGGCCGTTTGATGAAGAGCGCGGAGATATTCATGGCTACAACGTTTCCGAATCCACTTTGCTTGCGGGCACCGGTTTTACGCGCGCTCCGGGGAACAGCCGGAGTTGCCCATCGGTGACGACTGTTTCGCCCGCCGCGATTCCTTTTTCGATGATGACTTTACGCCCGAACGCCTGGCCGATGGTAACGGGCCGGGGTTCCACCGATTGGTCCGGCTTCACGACGTAGATCATTTGTCCGCGCAGACCGGATTGAACGGCTTCCGATGGAACCACGGTGGCGTTTCTGCTGTTGAGAGTGAGGACGACGTCCACAAACTGGCCGGGCCACAAAAGGTGGTCTTCATTGGCGAAGGTCGCTTTCAGGGAGATGGTCCCGGTGGTGGTGTCGACGGCGTTGTCGATCACGGCGAGCGTGCCGCGGGTGCTCTTGGAAGCGTCGCCTTGCAGCGAAACCAGAACCGTGAGCGGATGTTTGGAGTTGTTGGCGCGGATATCGGGAAGATGCTGTTGCGGGATGCCGAAGGCGACGAAGATCGGCGTGAGCTTGTTGATCACGACCAAGGCTACGTCGCTGACCTTGATGAGATTGCCTTGCTGAACCAGGAGATTCCCCGCGCGGCCCGAGATGGGGGCGCGAATGTCGCAGTAGTTGAGGTTGAGCCTGGCGCCGTCGATCGCGGATTTGTCGCTCTCGATGCCGGCGCGTGAACTCTCCATCGCGGCTTGATCGGCTTTGATGGATTCGTGCAGGGCATCGGAGTTGGCGCGCGCGAGTTCGCCAGCCGATTGCGACATGATGCCTTCTTTCGCGAGTTGCGTGTTGCGGGCGGCGTCGGCGTCGGTGCTCTTGGCCTGGGCGCGGTCGCGCGCGAGGTTGGCCTCGTATTGATGAAGCTGTGCGGTGTCGCGGGCCAGTGTCGATTCGGCTTGGCGTAGCGCTTCTTCGTAGGGGCGCTTGTCTATTTCAAAGAGCAGGTCGCCTTGTTTGACCTCGGTGCCTTCGGTGAAATGGACGCTCATCAGTTCGCCGGCGATCTGCGAGCGGACTTGGACTGTTACGGAGGGCTGGACGGTTCCGACGGCGCGTAGCTCGACGGGGACGGTTTCTTCGGCGGCGACCGCCACGGAGACAGGGGTCGGCGGCGGCGGGCCAGCCATTTGGGCCTTCTGGGTTGAGCAGTTCCAGAGGAAGACGATCGGAAGTGCTATGGCGCAACCCGGCGCCAATCGGAAGATGATAGAACGTTGGGGCAAAAAGGGACTCCGCGCGAAAGACGCGTTGATTTACTAGTCTATGGTAACTGACGTGAGTGGTTCGGTGATGTTAGGCGCTTGCGGTCAATTCGGTGAGAGAGTGGGTACACCGAGTTAGCTTATTGATTACCAGTTGGTTGGTCTTCGGGGGAGGGCCTTGCGGAGGCTGGAAATGGGGTCCTGCTTCCGCGGTTCGCTTCGATCGGAGGCGATGTCGGGACGCCCAGGGGCCGTGGGATACGCCCGGAAGAACTTAACCTCGATTTAGATGTACAGGGCGCAGCGAGCCGGCCGCGTGAATCGGCGCTGGGTGTAGGGCGCTAAGTTGATTATTCGCAGTGGGATAGCGGAAAAATTAAAACTTGATAATTCTTTGCGCTGGGGATCGAGCGAGGAGGCTCGAAACTTGAATTATAGCACTAGGTGCTATACAATGACTCTGAGCGCAACTGTCTTGCGAATCTTCAAATCCAGGTGGTTTCAACGCTTTGCCCGGAGGGAGGGGATCGCGGATGGAGTTTTGCTGGGGGCTATTGCCAGGGCAAGAGGCCAGATCGATGCCGACCTTGGTGGCTAAGTAATCAAACAGCGGATCGCTAGGCCAGGGCATGGAAGATCGACGGGTTATCGGACCGTCATCCTCTTCCGGCGTGGGTGGAGGGCGTACTTTGTCTACGGATTCGCCAAGAGCGAGCGGGCGAACATTGGAGACGATGAGAAAGAAAAGTTCACGGAAGCGGCAAAGTTCATGCTGGCATTAGAGGAGAAGCAACTCGCGGAACTCTTTGAAGGGAGGCGATTTTGTCGAGGTGAAAGAACATGAGCAAGAAATATCGAAGCGATGCAATGGCCGCCATCCATGAAGCTATGGAGGCGTTACACCATGTTGGGGCCATCGACAAAAAGACGATGCGGCGTTTCGACGATGCTTGCCTTACGCCGATCCGCCCATTGACGCCCGCAGAGATCAAGGCGATCCGGGAGCGAGAACACGTCAGCCAAACCGTTTTCGCGAACTATCTAAACGTCACCGCTAGTCTTGTCAGCAAGTGGGAGCGCGGGGAGAAGCGGCCTTCCGGGGCTTCGCTCAAGCTGCTTTCGCTGGTCGAGAAGAATGGTCTTGCCGCCGTGGCTTGAGAAAAGGTGGATGCCGAGTGTTATGGTGATGGGAGTGTCTTTGCCGTTCAATTTCCACTTGGCACATTACGAAGGGCCGCTCGACCTGTTGCTGGACCTGATCCGGAAGCAGGAGATCAACATCTACGACATTCCGATTGCGTCCGTGACGTCGCAGTATCTGGAATACATGGAACGCGCGGCCGAGATGGATATGGAGATCGGCAGCGAATTCGTCTACATGGCGGCGACGCTGATCCATATCAAGTCGAAGTTGTTGCTGCCCAAAGATCCGGAACTGGCGAAGATGGATCCGGAAGAAGATCCTCGGCAGGAGCTGGTGGAACGCCTGCTGGAGCACGAGCGCTTCAAGAACGCGGCGGAAATGCTGCAGCAGAAACGGCTGGTGGAGGAGGCCGTATGGTCGAATCCGCAGATCCAGCAGTTTCTGGCGGAGGGGGACGATCCCGGACTCGCGGTCACTATTTTCGATCTGGTGCAGACGTTCCAAACCGTTCTGGAACGCTTGAAGACGCGGCCGATCTACAGCATCAACAAGGAAAACGTCACGGTCCCGGACATGATCCGGTACCTGGAAGCATTGTTGAAGCCGCGCAAGAACGAGCCCCTTTCCGCGACTGAGTTGTTTGAGAAACAGCGCAGCCGGCGCGCCATGATTTGCCTGTTCCTCGCTATCCTGGAGTTAGTGAAGATGCAAGCCATTGCCCTCACGCAAGGGGAGCTCTTCGGCGATATCGGCATCCGCAAGGTGCGCGATTTCGACGAAGCGCTGGGGACGGAGACATCCCTCACCACCATCGAACAGGATTATACGTAAAGAGAATGGACGAGCTCGAAGTAAAGGAAGAAGCGCCTCAGGCTGACGCTGAAGAATTGCCCATGGTCGAAGAGGCTTCCGTGGAGGAGGTCATCGCGCAGGAGTTTGTGGTGGAGGCGCCCGCGGGTCCGGACGAAGACGCGCATCTGAAAGCGATTATTGAGGCCGCAATTTATATCACGGACGAGCCGTTGACGCCGGCGCAGATCTCCGCGGCCATTGGCCAGCCGGCGGAGCGCGTGAATCGCCTTCTCGACGAATTGACCGCGGAATACAATCGGGCGGAGCGTGGGTTGAGCATTCGCGAGATCGCCGGCGGGTTCAAAATGGCGACGAAGCCGGAGCATCACGAGGCGATTCGGACGTTCGTCAAGAACCTGAAGCCTCCGATGAAACTGTCTCTTCCAGCTTTGGAGACGCTGGCGGTTATCGCTTACAAACAGCCCGTTACCGCGCCGGAAATTATGGAGATTCGCGGGGTGCAGGGCATCGGTGTTTTGAAGACGCTGCTCGATCGCAAGCTGATTGCGGCGGCGGGGCGGAAACAGGTGGTCGGGAAGCCGATTTTGTACAAGACGACGAAGGAGTTTCTGGTGCAATTCGGACTCCGGGATCTTGCCGAGCTTCCGACGTTGAAGGAGTTTGAGGAATTGGGCCGGCTCGCTTTGAGCGACGAGGAAGAGCCTGTGGGTGCAATCGTGCCCGCAGATCCTTCGAAAGATCCGGAGCCGATTCAGGAGCCCGGTCCCGAGCCGCAGCCCGAACGCGATCCCGATCCAGGTGAAAATCCAGGCGATCCACAGCACCAGCCGGTAAAAGCCGAGTCGTCTTCGGGGTTGTCGGAAGAAGACAAAGAGCCGGCGGCATAGCATGGGTGAAGAGCGTATTCAGAAAATTCTCGCGCACGCGGGCGTCGCCAGCCGGCGAAAAGCGGAAGAATTGATTTTAGAAGGCCGTGTGCGGGTGAACGGCAGCGTCGTCACCGAGATGGGGACGAAGGCCGACCTGGAGCGCGATCACATCAAAGTGGACGGGAAGCTCATCCGGCCAGCGAAACATTTGGTCTATATCGCGTTTCATAAACCGAAGGCGATCATGACCACGACGAGCGATCCGGAAGGCCGCGAGACCGTCATGGATTTGATAAAAGGCGTGAAGGAACGTGTCTATCCAGTGGGGCGGCTCGATTACAACAGCGAAGGTTTGCTGTTGCTAACGAACGATGGCGAGTTTGCGAATCGCATCACGGCGGCGTCGCACCACGTCCCGAAGGTCTACGTTGTGAAGGTGAATGGCGCGTTGACGACAGAGCAGGAAGAACAATTCCGGAACGGCATCAAGCTGAAGGGCAAGATGACTGCGCCGGCGGGGCTCAAGATGATCCGGCGCGCGGTGAATCCGTGGTATGAAGTGCGGCTGATCGAGGGGCGGCAGAACCAGATCCGCCTGATGTTCAGCCATTTTGGGAGGCTGGTGGAAAAGCTGAAGCGCGTGAAGATCGGTTTCTTCGAGCTGGGTCCATTGAAGCCCGGCGAATTTCGACACCTTACTCCGGGAGAGGTGGCACGGTTCAAAAAAGTCCTGAAGATGGACGCCGCGGTGGCATGAGCACGATTCCGGAATTGCTACGCGCCGCGCGCACGATTGCGGTGGTGGGGCTTTCGAACAAGCCCTATCGTCCCAGCTACGGAGTTTCCGAATATATGCAAAGCGCCGGATACCGGATCATTCCTGTGAATCCGGACGAGACTGAGGTGCTCGGCGAGAAGTGCTATGCGCGGCTGGAGGATGTGGCGGAGCACATCGACATTGTCGACATTTTTCGGAGGCCGGAATTTGTGCCTGAGATCGTCGACGCGGCGATTCAGGTCGGCGCGGGGGCTGTGTGGATGCAGGAGGGGGTGGTCCACGAAGCGGCGGCGGAGAAGGCGCGGGGGGCGGGGCTGATGGTGGTGATGGACCTCTGCATTTTGAAGGAGCATCGGAGGCTGGGTTAGATCACCAGATAGATGGAATTGCTCTGCTATGATGCCCAGCGTTCGCCGGGTTCGGGTGGATTCACAATTATCGTGGCACTGGCTTCGAATAGCAAAAGATCGCATCCCGCTCGGGCAGCCCGACAAGATGAAGGCGGCTTATGACAATCCAACGCTACGCTCTAACCTCATATCGGATCGGAATGTACTGCAACACCGCTCCCAACTCGGCCGCATTGCAGGTCAGCAGATGCTTCCCACTCGATTTTCGCAATCGAAAATCGACCTCGTGAATCCTCCCGGCGGCTGGCTCGACGAACACAACGCGCCAATCGCCCGGCGACAACTCCGAGCTATTCAAGAGCCGCAGATCGCCGATTCCACTCAGGCCCGTTTCCCGCCGAATAACGTATTCTGCGACTTGAGCAGGCCGCGCATAGCAGCAGCGCCCACGATAATGCTCCAGCACGATTCTTCCCGAGACGTGCTCGGCCGCTACGGCGACGGAAGCGGCACGCGAGACGTGTCCATAATAGAGGCCCTCGGGAAAACACACCAGGTTGGCCGCAAAACGGTCTCCGCCAACATGCGAGCATTCCCAGGTGTCCTGCGGCATCGCCTCATGCAGCGCGCAATAAACTCCGAATCCAAACTTGGCGCAGCATTTGTCGTGCTTGCCATGAGTGCAGACCAGAAACAGTGGACGATCAAAGGGCCGGGCCTGCGCGACGAGGTCCTGGGTAGAAAACTGGAGCAGATCCTCGTAAGCACCGAACGCCAGCATCGAGGCAGCGGGACGCTCCTCGCTCGACCGCACCAGAAACATTCGCAACACGTCACCGCGGCGGCGATGGCGAATCATCAGCTTCTTCGCGCCGCCTAGAAATCTGGCCAGCGCCTCGAGGTAACGTCTGATTGGAAGAGACAACCGGTCGTCCGGAAACCCCTTGGCGCTCCACGCGCCCGGATGCTCGATCAACAGCCAGGTATCGACGCGCGGGGCCGTTCCGAAAACCTGTTCGCCGCGATTGCGGGAGAGTTCCGAACAGAAAATCCGCGGAGTCATTCCATCTCGCTCGCATGGGCGAGGGAAACCAGACCCGCATCGAGCAGCTCGGAAACAAGAGTACGCGCGACTTCAGGCGGTATGCCGGAGACCGAACAGAGATCGTCCATGGTACAAGCGCCGCGCCGTTCTAAAGTCTGGAGCAACGGCCCCGCAGCCGCCGCAAACGTCCACTCGCGGCCGTTGCCGGTCAAGCGAACAGCGGTTTCATCAAGAACAATGGGTTGCGACACCATCCATTTTACCGATAGGCCGCGATCAACGTCGGGAAGACGCACGCGGCTGGCGCTCGCTGGGAACGCGAAGTGCGGACGAACCGAAGCCCGGCGGTCCCGATACTCGAAATAATCGTCGAGAAGCGCTGGGGACCACGATTCGAGGATAGCCGCGCGCATCCGATCGAGATGTTCGCGGCGCTCTTCGGGAGATCCCAAGCGTGGAAGATCCTGGCGGACGATCGAGCTCGACCGCACCCGTCCCGCGAACCATTCCATAAAATCCGCTCCGGTGGCGTGATGCAAGCCGACGGTCAGGTGCAGGGTCGGCTCATCGAGCGGCACCGCGACATGCCAGCATCCGCGCGGAATGTACAACAGATCGCCCTCTTCGAGCAGGCCTTCCCACACCGGCTCGCGGGGCGGCGTCTTCGCGAGATCCTTATCGCCGGGCAGAGGATGCTCGCGCGTGAAGCCGTAGATTCCCCACTTCTTTCGTCCCGCTATTTGGAGAATCAGAACATCGTGCCCATCCCAATGCAGGTCGAACCCGCGCGATGTCCGCCAGCCGGCATACATGTTGACCTGAACGCGCGTGCGGAAGGACTGTTCGAGTTGCTCGGCGAGATCGGTGATGGGCGGCTGGATTTCGTCGATGGAATCGAGAATCAGGGTGGCGCCGTCGCGCACGTGGGCGGTTAGATCGGCGGCGCGCAGACGAGGCCGCGATCGTCCACGGCGTGTAATGAAAGATTCCGCCGGGATCGCCTTGCCCTCACGAACCAGGCGAAGCCGCGGCACATCGAGATCGTGGTGCTCCAGGATTTCGTTGAGATTGGACCACGGGAGCAGCCCGGCAAATTTGCCCGGGCTGCCTTTTACGTAGAGAAACTGCTTACCTAAATATTGGCTGAGGAAGTGCCGGTCCGGAAGCGGCGCTAAAACTTCAGGTAAGGTTCGTGGGACGTTCAAGCGCGATCCGTGCCGTCCCCATCGGTCCCGTCGGTTCCATCGCCGTCGGCCTTGCCGCCGTCGGTTCCGTCGCCGTCCGTTCCGTCGCCGTCCGTACCGTCGCCGTCCGCGCCGTCCCCGTCAGCCCCGTCGCCGTCGGTTCCGTCGCCGTCGGTCCCGTCGGTTCCGTCACCGTCCCCATCGCCATCGGTCCCATCGGCCTTCTTAGCGATCATCGCGTCGAGGTCGCGGGACCCAAGCAACAGGCCTGATTTTTGTTCCGATTCATCTAATGGCTTCACGCTTTTCCTCCCTGGATTGGCGGCGCCAAAACACACCGCCAGACTATAGATGCAAATTCTTCGGAACCGGCACCACGTTTTGCGAGATCTAATTGCCTCCTTGCGATATCGTTACAGTAAACCCGGCGATGGTTAACGTGGCGGAACGCGCCGCGCCCGTATAGGCGGATGCATTGAACACTACAGTCCCGTTTCCGCTACCGGGCGAACCACTGAGCAGCGTCATCCAGGATGAATTACTCGAAGCTGTCCAGGTGCATCCGGTATTAGCGGTTACAGGGAATGAGAGCGTGAAGCCAGAGGCCTCCTGTCCCACAGTCGCGGCGCCGATTCCGTAATTGCAGCCTACGCCGGCTTGCGTCACAGTGTAGGGCAATCCAGCGATCATGACGAGTCCCATTCTCGAGTTGGAGGTGTTATTGGCGGCGATGGCGTAGGTGATGGCGCCGCTGCCAACGCCCGAAGCTCCTTTCGTGATGGTGAGCCAGGGCGCCTGGCTAACCGCGGTCCACGGGGCCGTGGGTGAACTTGCGGTCAGGCCCACAGTGCCGGTTACAGCCGTGGCTGGGATGCTGGCGGTACTCGCGCTTAAGGAAAAGACGGCGGTTCCGGCCGAGGCGCCGGCCTGGCTCACCGGGAAATTGATCCCTGCGATGGTCAGCGATCCCGTTCGCGCCGCGCCTGTGTTCGGAGTCGGGCCGAAGACGACGAGGCCGGTGCCGCTACCCGATGCGCCTTCCATAACGTACAGGAAGGAGCTATTGCTCACCGCGGTCCAGGAGCAGCCTGGGCCGGTGGTCACCAGTACATTGTATGTTTCCGCGGCAGCTACGATGCTCGCACTGGTGGGATTGAGCGAGTAACTGCAGGACGACGACCCGGGCCCCTGCATGATTTCAAACGGCAGCCCCGCGATAGTAATGGTTCCGGTGCGGGTGCTCGAGGTATTGTTGGCGGCGACGGAATAGCCGACTCTGCCATTCCCGCTGCTGGAAGCTCCGCTGGTGACGGCGATCCAACTCGCGTTGCTCACAGCCGTCCACGAAGAGTTCCCCGTGGTTTCCGACACGACAACGGTCCCGGTGACCGCTGCCGGCGCATAGCTCGCCGAAGATGGATTGAGTATGTACGGCGGCGTGGGAGCCACCTGTAATATGGACAGAACGGCTCCTCCGCTGACGATGGCGGCATCGCGAGCCGTAGAGGCTGTATTCGGCGCCACTGTGTACGTGATTGTTCCGCTGCCGGTACCCGACGCGCCGCTGGTTACCGAAATCCAATTGGCGCTGCTGGTGCTGGTATAGGCGCATCCCGCAGTGGTTGTGATCTTAACCGTATAGGTTCCAGCCGAGGACGCGACGGTAGCGCTTGTCGGATTCAGAGAGTACGAGCAGGACGGGCCCGCCTGCGTGATGGTGAACGTTAGCCCGGCGATGGTCAACGAAGCGGTGCGCGGAGACGCGGAGGCATTCGCTGTTACAGAGTAAGCGATACTTCTGCTTCCCGTGCCCGACGATCCGTTCGTGATCGTGATCCAGTTTGAGCTGTTCGAAGATGTCCAGGAGGCCGAGGCGCTGCTCGAAGTCAGCATCACGGAGCCTGTCTGAGCGCTCGCGGTTAAACTCGCCGAGGAGGGATTCAAAGTGAACCCGGAGGTACCGGCCGAGGCCGCTTGCGTCACGGTAAACGTGCTGCCCGCGATCGTGATGGAGCCGGATCGCGCCGACGTTGCGGAATTCGCCGTAACGGAGTAGTTGACTGTTCCGGCGCCCGTTTCCGAGCTCCCCGACGTCACCGTGATCCAACCCGCGTTGCTCGCGGCGGTCCAGGCGCAACCCGAGGTCGCGGTGACTTGGACGGTGTAAGCGCCAGACGCCGCGGTCAGGCTCGCGCCCGTAGGATTGAGAGAGTAGCTACAGGCCGAGCCCGCCTGATTGACGGTGAACGTCAAACCCGCGATCGTCATCGTGCCGGTACGTGCCGCACTGGTGTTTGCGGCCACGGAATAACCAACTGTTTTGCTGCCGGAGCTTGAAGCTCCACTGGTAATCGCTATCCAAGTAGCGTTGCTGACCGCGGTCCAGGTAGAGGTGGGAGACGATGCCGTTACGCTGACTGAACCAGTGGAGGCGGTTGCGCCCACGGTGGCCGATGTCGCACCAAGAGAAAATTGTGGCGCCGCAGCCGCTTGGGTAACACCAAGGGAAAGCCCCGCGATCGAGATGGCGCCGGATCTCGAACTTGTCGCGGTGTTCGCTGCCACGGAATAACCGACTGTTCCACTGCCGCTGCCGGATGCGCCGCTGGTAACGGCGGTCCAGTTCACGTTACTGACGGCAGTCCAAGTGCAACCAGTGGATGTCGCGACCTGCACCGAATAACTCGCGGCCGTGGCTGCCGGGCTCGCGCTGGTGGGAGAGATCGAATAACTGCAACCTGTAATGGTGACGGGCAAGGTCAGACTTTGCGTGACCCCTCCGCCCGAGGCATTGATCGTAATGCTCGCAGTTGCGGCAGCGGCCTGCGCGGTTGCGTTCAAAGTGAGCAGGCTCGCGCCGGACCCTCCCGAAACGCTGGTGGGCGAAAATGTCGCCGTCACGCCGGAGGGTAATCCGCTGGCCGAGAGTCCAACCGCGGAACTAAATCCGGACTTGGGAGACACGGTGATCGACGCTGCGGCGCTCGCTCCCTGCTTCATGGAGATCGATGTGGGGGATGCGCTCAATTGGAAACTCGGGGTGGAAACCGAGCCACCGCCCCAATTGTTGACTAGCACCGAGGCGTCCACCGAGCCGAGACCCGTCGCCATATCGTAACCGACACCGGCCGCGTAGCCTGCCAGGCCTGGGACGGAATTGTTGCCGATGGTAATGTCGTGAAAAACAGCCGCGCCGCCACTGGCCTGATTCGCCGCCAAGGTGTAGAAAGACGGGTTGGCGTTGCCGAGCCGGGCTCCGGTCTTTTGGGCCGTCAGGGCCATCAATCCGGCAAAGGAAGGCGTGGAAGCCGACGTTCCGCCGACCGTGTAATAACCGCCGTTCATACAAATGATATAGCCGTCATGCCCAGCGGCCGTCAGCGAGACGTCCGGAACGTCGCGCCAGCCATCGGCCGGGACACCAACTCCGGTCTGCCACGACGGCTTCAAATAAACACTGCTAGGGCCGCCGCCGCCCGCCCAGAGTCCGGAACCGCCGGAAACTGTGCCGCTCTCATTCCACGTTGTTTCCGGGATGTAACTCAGAGCCGATTCCCAGGTTGCGCCGGTGGAGGCGCTCCAATAGAGACTGGGATTGGAGGTGTCGTTGAACTCCGACCCGCCCACACACGTGCTGTAGGGGGTGGAGCACAAAGCATTTACGCTTTGCCCATAAGCTGCGGTGCTATCGGAACCGCCGTCGCAACCCGCCACGCCGGAATCTCCGGCAGCCACCATTACGGTCTGGCCCTGTGACGCCGCCTGTTGCCACAAACCGTTCCAAAAGTCGTTCCCCGAGGCTCCGTTACCGGCTTCGCAACTTCCGAAGGAGAACGTCACTATCGGCGCGAGATTGTTCTGAACAATGTATTGCGCCGAGAGCACCACGCCGTCGGTTGCGGAGGAAGGCGAGACGACAAATTTGATCGTCGCATTCGGAGCCACCGCGCCCGACCACTCCACATCGAGATCGGCTTCGACTTCGTCGTCCTGGGAAATAATCCCCGGATCGGCCCCGGTCTGAATGATCGTGGGGTTGTTCACGGGCAGGCCCATCTGGCTGCGGAAACTTTGCACATCGGACATGTTGATGTCGCACCGCGCGATCACGGCAATCGATTGCCCCGCGCCGTTAATGGAGGCGGAATATAAAGACGATACGTCATAAATGGCCGCGAAATCGGCCGGCGAGATGTAATGAGTGGTGGGGTTCGAAGTGTAGGAGGGCCGCAGGCTCGAAATGGCCGTCACGGCGCTGTGCATTGGCTTGAGTGGAATATTGTGAAGCGAAACCACGCCCTGGACGACGGCCGTCATGGCCTCCGGAATCGACGGAGCGCCGGCGTTGGCGTAGTATTTCTTGCCATTTACGACGTAATTGTCGATCGGCGTGTGAAATGCGGAGGTCACTTGCGCGGCCGATCCACTGAAAACAACCGAGCGGCGATCGGGCGTAAGGGGTTCCACGTCGAAACCATGTCCCATGAGCCAGGCTGAGATTTGGGCGGCATCGTTGTCGGAGATCCCAAATCGCGCACCGAACGTCGCAGGAGTTAACCACTGATGGTATTCGGGCGATGCGGGGTCCTGCTGTGCGGCCAATAATTCCTCCAAGGCTTTCTTCTGCTCCGCGTCAGGCTCGAGCACGAGCACCATGCGTTCCATCCGCAGATCCGGAGAAACGGGTCCATTATCATATTCCTGCCGGGCCAGCGGATGACGGTCTGCTGGTCTCGCTACCGTAAAACGGTCGTCAATAACGGTAACGATGCGGTCGATAGGATGAGTGAGTCTCTGAGCTTCGATGGAACAGTCGAAGAAGAACAAGACAAAAGCAAGGGCTATAAGAATCTCGCCGAGCGGACGCAGTTTGTGCATGAAACTTTCTCATCGCCCGTGGCGGCGACGCCTTGCGTAAATCGGCACTTAGAACCACTAAAAAAACGGCTCTTAGTGCCGATGGGCAAGTACGCCGCTGCGCTACATACTAAGTAACGAAGCGGATTTTCTTAGTTCGATCGTTCCCGCTTATCCCCGACTGAGCTTGTCGCGCGGTGTCATTGGCCCGTGCGGCGTCGTGAGAGCGGGTACACCGAGTTAAGCGATTGAGGCCGCGAGAGTTAGTGGTTTCGGAGTGGCCTTGCGGAGGCTGGAATCGGGTCCTGCCTCCGCAGTGGTTGTGTGGGTTGTCGATGAGGTTTGGAGACGCGGCCGGCAGAAGGCCGCGAGACCGGGGTGACTGACTTTCTAATTCAATTGTATGTTTAACTGTCAAGAATTCGGGACACGCGGTTTGGTGGTTAGCTCTTGTAAGTCGAAGAGCGGTATCGATTTACATGGGTCCAAGAATTCCAAAGATTTTTGTGAACGCAAAAGGCAGGTTCGAAAAATCGGCCGGAAAATCGAGGGGGGAGCGGGCGGAGTTGGGGAGCGAGTTGGTGGAGGTTCGGGGTGGGGAGCCAAGCTGTAAGTTGTTGATTCCGTCATGTCGTCGAAGGGCTGGAGGCGCTAACCCCTTCGTGTTCAGATTCGAGTCCAAACTGGGGTGGCCGCGAGATACCATTGCAGCACCGACCGTAATTGACTCTCGAATGTTAAGCCAGTGCCCTACCTTACTCTCTAGAGGGCTCGGAAACTCGTGGTTTCCCCCAGGATCTGGCAGCTTTGGAATGGCAGGTCTATCGGCGGGCCAAGGTTGTACGCTGCCCGGCAATGATTGTTCGCATGTCGTCGCAGAATCTTGGGCTGTCAAGGCTCAAGCGCCTATCCCTGGGCGCTAATAGCCGCTTCGCTAAAGAAAAAAGCCCGAGGCTTTTCGCCGGACCTGAGCGAAAAGAATCGAGTCAATGAAGCCCCTGCAAGGAGCGGTGAATGTGGAGAATCTCTTTCTCGGTCATCCCTGAGATGCAATCAGCTACCACGCGGGCGCGCTCGCGTTTGGTCCTAGCATTCGCGATCTGTCGCTGAAAGCCTGACGGGAACAAGTAGTACTTTCCGTCTTTCGACGCGTTGAGAAGCTGAGTGAATACACATCGAACAGCGGCCTGCTGCCCGTTCTGTGGAACAGCCAGTTCTGGATTCTCGATGATGTATTCCCAAATGAAGTGCTTCAGAACTTCCACGGCGCGATGCGCGTCAACGTCAATTCGTACGACCGACGAGGAGTCGAGTCGGAATGCGCCAATGAAATAGCGAATCAAGGAGGTCGAGAACGCGTAAAGTCTGGCGCGATGCGCCCGAGAATCGTCGTAGCGGTCTTCGGGCTCGAATGGGAACTGGTCCAGGATGTCACTCAGAGCTGCGAGGTAGTCTCTCTCTTCTTTCTTCCACGAGGGCTTCCGTTTGAACATCCCCCGGATCAACCGCTCACGTTCCGGGCTTTGGCGACGTTTACATCGGTCAATCGGTACCTTGCCCGCGCAGTAGAAGTCCAGAAGGTCGTGGATCGCGAAGGTGATGTCGTCGCCCCAATCCATGATCTCCGCGATGACGCTCCGCTCACGTGACGGTCTTCCGCGCCGGACCCACTCGAAAATCTCCGCTTCAGATTCGTAGTAGCCCCACTTCTTCGGATACGTTCCGTCACCGGCCGCCCACGGATACTTGAGGAGTCCGTCGAGCGTCCTACGAGTCAAGTTCAGCCCTTCGATTGATCCCTCGTGTTCGTCGAAGGCGTAGGTAACTTACGGCAGCCGTGGCGGCCAGTGATAACATTGGCCGTGGAGAAATCGATCCTATCTGGCGTTTACAAGATCCGCGCGCAATGGGACAGCGAGGCTGGCGTCTGGGTGGCCGAGAGCGAGGATGTCCCAGGCCTTGTCGCTGAAGCCGATTCACCTAATGTTCTGGTTCAGAAGCTGAGGACTCTTATCCCCGAGTTGTTGGAGTTGAACGGCGCCGGCAGCGGCCGGACCGCGAGTTTTCACGTGCTGTACCAGCACGAAGA
>JBEKUT010000074.1:0-20787 GCA_049514735.1 Bryobacteraceae bacterium | reverse complement strand
CGCACAATGGGAGGAACTCTCATTCCTCACTGATGTCAGATGGAGCAGTCCCCGTCGCGCCGTCGGCGGTTCCCTCCACAATTCCCGCTCTGACGAGAGACTTTCAACTGGCGCCTACTGAGATTCCGCGCGCACTTGAGACCTTTGAAGTTGCGCCCATTATTAGCACGTTCCGTCAAGCCGCGCTGAATGCAATCGAGGCTGGATTCGATGGAGTAGAGTTACAGGCCGCGAATAGCCACTTGATCGAGCAATTTCTGGAGGACGGAACAAACGCGCGCACCGATGCTTACGGCGGGTCGAAAGAGAATCGCGCCCGGTTTCTGCTCGATATCGTGGACGAGGTCGCGGCTGCCATTGGGGCCGATCGGCTTGGCGTACGCCTCTCGCCTTTTGGCCAATATGGCGGGATCCACGACAGCAATCCACTGGACCTGTTCACCTTTGTCATCGGGGAACTAAGTAAGCGCCGAATAGCGTATTTGCATCTGATCGAGGCCAGAGGTTCCGAAATTGGGTTGAGCGACGAACTCCACGAAAATGCACGGAACAATGCTGAACTGTTCCGTTCGGTCTTTGACGGCCCGCTGTTCTCGGCTGGCGCTTACACGCCCGAGGGTGCGGCAGAGACACTCGAGAAAAAACACGCGGATGCAATAGCCTTCGGACGCCTATTCATCGCCAATCCGGATCTCGTGGAGCGGGTCAGGGAGAATTATCCCCTAAACCCGCCCGACCGTTCGACGTTTTATGGCGGCGGAGCTCATGGATACACCGACTACGAGGCTTATCGAGATGCGGCGTGAGCGGATTTCAACCACGAGAATCGCTATTGGCTGTCATCCCCGTGGCCCGAGAACAAGTCGCGCCCGCTCGCGCCGAAGCATCTCGAACGGCGTCATACACTTGATACCGAGGCCGATGCATGCGTCGGGTATTTTGATCCTGCGCGTCGACGCCGAGGGAACCTCGTGACTGGCGACCGTATGCTGCCCGCGAACGCCTGAGCAACCAGGTAATAATCGCTACTTGGAGGAAGGTACTCACGGCGGAGGGTTCGTAGCGTTGACCTGTGGCCCAGATACTGACGGCCGCTAACGCGGGGAAAACTTTTGCGTCGGGCCGTAGAAAGAAATCGGGGCCGCGCGCGCCGGCCCACAGCGACAATTCGTCTGCTAAAGCCTGGACTTCGTCCCCCACCTTTTCAATGCTGAACACCAAACCACTCGCGTTGTTGGCGACGATCCAGTCCCAGAACGCTGGGCAGAAATCGAGTCCGTAATGGAGATTCTTCGCGCCGATGAATACGTTGGCGTCGAGAAGATAAGAAATCAAATGCCGACCCCGAGGCTATTACCGACCTCGCGAAATGTCGCCATTTTCTTAAATCCGAGGAGCCGGAACGCCTCCGTGAACGGCGTTCTTCCCTCTAATGTGCCGACAACCAGTGCGCGCGCGAAACGTTTACCTGCACGAGCTCCGAGCGTCAGATAGAAATCGCCGACGCTCCCTCCCGGTAGCGTTCGGAGGCGCTCGATTTCTCCCCGATAGGCGCGCCAAAATTCATCCCGCGTGAGGCCGCCAGCATCGTGGATTCGCCTCAAAACTACCAGTGTGCTCACCTTGAAGCGCCGTGCCAGGCGGTTGATTTCGTCGCCCAGTGGATTGCGGGGCTCATACTCGGCTCTCACGGCGGCGAGTGGAACCAGAGCCGAGCACGGTCGAATAGAACTTTATGGCGCGTTCGGGATTCTCCGCAGGGATTTCGAAATGAATTGGTCGTGGCACAAGAGTCTCCTTTTATGTTGTTTGATGGACGGGCGTGGTTCCCATCCGTTGAGTCAGGAAGCCGATGATAGCTCCCACGACAAATCCCGGCAGCATGATTTCGAGGTAATAATGATGCCCGTTCGGCTGCGGCATCGCGGCGACCGCATAGGCCAACAGCAAACCAAGTGCAGCGCCAAACACGACGCCCCACATGGTCGAATTTACTTTGCGGGCAAACCAGCCGCTGAGCACGCCGACGAGCATCCCCTTAATCGACGAGCCCACGAGAATACCAGCGATCTGCGGCCGGGTTTCCGGTGTAAACCATGCCGTCGCCCCATCCACCGCGCCAAGAATCGCGCCGAACAGCAGCCCCACAATGATTTTGTTCATAACGTCCGCTCCTTCGTAATCTTATTCCGTATCCGCGACAGTTCCTTTAAACTCTACGAAGAAAAAACAGAAAAAATCTCACAGCGAGGTACGCGGCCAGAAGCAGCAGCAGGACGCGATTGGTCGACCCGAAGCGCGCCAGCTTGTGCCAAGCCTTCTCCGGAAAGGCTTCCACCGCGAGACCATCCTGGAATCGCTGGATGTCGAGGAGCATCGCGCCGACCCCCGAATAACGACCCTGCGGCTCCTGCGACATAGCCTTCGCGGCAATGGCACGCAAGCGGCGCGGCGAATTTTCGGAGATCAGGAAGCGCAGCAAGGCGCCCAGTGAATAGACGTCGGAACGCTCGCCGGCTAGGCCAGTCGTCTGCTCCGGCGCACGGAACTGCGGCGTGCCCGCGACGCCTTCGATACCCCAGTCCATCACATAAACTTCGCCAAACGCCCCTATCGTGACGTTCTGCGGCTTGAGATCGCGATGCAGCGTTCCACGGCTATGCGCGAATGCCAGCGCCTCGCCGATCCGTTGAATCACGCGCAGCCGCTCCGTCAATGACGGATGCGATTCAACGAAACGATCGAGCCGCGCGCCTTCGACAAGTTTCATCGTGTAGTATGCGCGTCCGTCCGGCAGCATGCCGGCATCGTAAATCGGCACGATGGCCGGATGCTCTAAATTCGCGATCAGCCGGGCTTCGCCTTCCAGACGAAGGACTTTCAACGCGACCCGGCGTCCCAATTCCCGGTCGAGCGCGGCATACACGACGCCCATGCCTCCTCGGCCGATCTCCCGTTCTACCTCGTAACGCGTGCCAGTCAGATCCGGCAAATCCACGACAGCGGAGAGATGATCGAGCGTGGAATCTTTAAGCATTCAGCGGCCCGGGCTGAAAATCGACCGCATCTCGTCACGCAGCTCTGCATCGCCGCCCGTGACGCCGCGAAGCCGCTCGCCAACGAAACCGCGAAGCATGCGGCGCGCCCACGCGAGATGATTATTCAGAGCCGTTACCGTGATCCCGAGGCGTTCCGCGAGCTCGGCATAACTGGGCCGCTCTTCATCGGCAAGATCGTAGGATTTGAAAACGCGAAACTGGAGCTGCTTACCGGTATCCTCGCAATGACGGCGCAGGTCGTCGATGGCGAGCGCAAAAATTTCACGCCGCCATTCGCGCTGGAACATTTCTTCGGGAGAATCGCCGACCCGGCATTCGACTGCTTCCGCCTCGGCGGCTGCAAAATCGAGTGACATGAACGTAACGTCACCGCCTCTTTTCTCACGACGCGCAGCGGCATGCTCGTTGGCAAGAAAACGATCCAGCGCCATCCGCAAATAAGTTCGAAACGATGCCTGGCTAGGATCGAAGGCGCGGAAAAATCCACGCATTAGAGCAACCGCGAAGAACCCCTGAGTCAGGTCCTTGGCCTCTTCGTTACTCTTGTTCCACTTCAGCCGGATGTATTTATAAACGGGCTTCCAGTAAAGTGCGACCACCTGCTCCAGCGCTTCTTCACGAAGCGCGCCCGGGACGGAAGCCGTCTCGATCAGCGACAGCCGCGTAGACGGAAAACGGTCCCGTGGACCGCCAATCGCAGTGTCCGGGTCAAATGGCATGGACGCCGGTATTTTCTCACAGAATGCTCCGGATCACTCCGCCTTCCACGCGCAGCGCCGCGCCGTTCGTCGCCGCAGATAGCGGGCTGGCCACATACGTAACCATCGCGGCTACTTCGTCCGGCGTAGCGAATCGCTGCAAAAGCGAACTGGGGCGGATGCTCTTAAAGAACTCTTTTTCGATGTCCGCTTCCGAAACGCCGCGTCGTTTGGCCATGTCGGCGACGAACGCCTCAACGCCTTCGGATCGCGTCGGGCCAGGTAAAACGGAGTTCACCGTTACCGAAGTTCCTACGGTACTTTCCGCCAATCCACGAGCCAGCGCGATCTGCATCGTCTTGGTAACGCCGTAGTGAACCATTTCGACCGGAATGTTCACCGCGGACTCGCTCGAGATGAAAATGATGCGGCCCCATCCAGTGCTCTTCATTTTCGGAAGATAGTGGCGGCTCAGGCGAACACCGCTCATGAAGTTCGTCTCGATCATGGCGTTCCACTCGGAATCCTCGATCTGCTCGAATGGCTTGACCGCGTAGACGCCCATGTTGTTCACCAGAATTTCGACGTGATCGAACTGCCGGATCGCCTGCTCCGAAACGTCGGCACGGGAGAGGTCGCCCGGAAATGCCAGGAGCTGCGCCGTAGCATGCGCGCTTCGAATTTTAGCGATAGCATCGTCAACCCTCGCCTGGGTGCGTCCGTTCACAATCACGCGAGCACCTTCCGCTGCGAGCGCTTTGGCAATCGCGAAACCGATGCCCGCCGTGGAACCGGTGACAAACGCGAGTTTATTTCTGAGTTGCAGATCCATACGACTATGGATGCCGCACGGAGCTGCCATGGTGCACGTTCGACTTCGGCGCTTGCGCACACGCCGTCACTTTCACCCACTGCAACGGATTCACTGGAACACCGTTGACATACAGCGTCCAATGCAGATGCGGCGCAGTGGAGCGGCCCGTGGAACCAGCGAACCCGATCACGTCACCTTGTTGAACAGCCGCGCCCTCGACAGCCGCGATCTTCGACATATGCAGATACATCGATTCGAAACCCTGCCCATGATCGATGGCAACAGTGCCGCCGTGCAAATTAAATTGGCGCGCGATTTTCACCACCCCCGCTGCCGCCGCGTGGATCGGCGTGCCCGCCGCGGCTCGCAGATCCAGACCGCCGTGAAAATCGCCGGTTGGTTTGCCGTTATGCAAACGCTGCACTCCGAATAGCGACGTCATGCAACCGGGCACGGGCTTAACCAGCGGCTCCGCCCAATAACGCACATCCGAGACTTGTTTCCGGAACGCGCCGGTGATCTCCGCTTCATCTGGCGAAGCTCTTAATTCAGACAGAGATTTCGAGATCACGACGTTCTGCGTTGGGAAGTGAGCGTCGAGAACCGTGATCGTGGATGTCTGAACAACCTTTCCATTCTTATCCAGAATATCGAGGTCATACACGCCAGGTTTTTCCAGCACGGGGATCGGCATGAGACCAAGCATGCCTCCCTCTTTCTGCGGAAAGAGCTTGATGGTACGCCCATCCAGCCGCGCGCTGACGCCATCCGCCGATGCGATCACATGCAAAGTGTTCCCCTGCGGGACGGTTTGCGCGCACGCGATCGCCGTGGCACAGAAGACAAACCAGCGCATACATTCGAGCATAGCGTTACGCAGCGCCGTGCACTTTCGAAATCGCTCGCACCAGCTTGCGGTATGGCGCATGATCGAGCGCATCGAAGATCAGCAATTCTCCGTCGCGCCAGCTTGAATACGCCCAGCGCGCCAGCAAAGCGAGATGCTCTTCGCGGTCGCTCAACCGCACCTGTTCCGGCGTCAGAGCGCCGATTAAATCGCGCAATCGCCGGTCGAGCGAGACGTCCGAAGTGAGCGGGAAATCTTCCGGAGCCTGCCACGAGCCGCGGCACGAGAACCATAGCCTCACGGCCTCCGCCTCCCTGGATTTCGTGACCACGATCACATACAAACGTTCGATGTCGCGCACCAGGTCCTCGCGCAAAGCGAGCACACTCTGAATCCGTTCGATGCGCTTATGCTGCCGCGCCGCCTCTTCGAAATTCATTTCCTCGCTGAGCCGGTCGCGCGCCGCTTCCGCGCCGCTCAAAGCCGCGGCTCCGTTCGTTTCCAGGAAATGCGCCACGCGCTCCGCCTCACTGCGATATTCTTCGATCCCGACCACCTGCTGGCATGGCCTGAGACACATGTTCATCTCGCCGTAGATGCATCCGGGATGTTGCGGGCTCGGCTCGAGATTCTCCTGGCAGCGCCGGATTTGAAACAGATCGAGTAGCTGCGTTTCGAATTGCTCCGCGCCGGCGCGGGTTCGAAAAGGACCGTAATACAGAGACGCCCCGCCGGAGATGCGCGTCGTCACCATCGTCCGTGGAAACTCGTTGGACAGGATCAGGCGGACGTACGCCGGCATCCGCAAGCGCGTGAGCTTCAAATATTGATCGGGAAAATATTGTTTGGCGAGCGCGTAGTGAAGCAGCGCCGATTCGAATTTCGAACCGCTCAGCCAGTAGTCGATACGCGTGAACACGCCGCGCAAACTGAGCGACCGCCCGCTCGCTTCTGGCGGACGCAGAATGCGCGCGAGACGACGCCGCAACATGCTGGTCTTGGCCAGATACGCCGACCTCTCGCCAGCCCAAACGAGAAACACAGACTCCCCATTTGGCAGCGTCGCGATGGTATCTGCCGTCGACGGTTCTATGGTAGATGTTGGTGCGGGGATTTGCAGCGTCAACCCTGCCTGTACAACGCTTGATACTCCGGCTCCGTCAATGGCGGCACGGTAGCTAATTCCAGATTCTCATGGACGTGCTGGGACTTGCTCATGCCGACGAGCGCCACGGTAATGCCCGGCGTCGATCGCGTGAATTGCAGCGCGCGCTGCGGATCGGTGGCGATGCCGGGAAGCTGTGACGCCAAACCTTCGGGCAGATTTCGCGCGAGACGGCCCTGCAATATGCTCGCACTCGAGACTACAGTGATGCCTAGCCGTGCGGCTGTCGTGAGCAGATTCTCGCCGTCGCGCAGAAGCACGTAAGCTTCGGGCATCGCCAGATTAAAGGGCAGTTGGATAAATCGGAAGTGATGGCCGCTTCCAGCGACCCGTTCAGCGGCGGCGTGCAAAGCTGGTAATGAAAGACCCTCCGGAGCGCCCGGACGCCGGCGATAACCGTCCCACGTCGCCGTGCCATAGAACCGTATCTTCCCTTCCGAGACAGCCCGCTCGAGAAACTCAAAGGCGCGCTCGATTCGTCCATAAAACTCGGCTGGCGGAACGCGATTCAATTGCGTTTCGGGATTGTGCAGGTAGAAAACGTCGATAGTCTCAATCCCAAGATTTTGCCTGCTGCGCTCCAGTTGATCCGCCAGAAAATCGGGCGCCATGGAATGCATGTTTTCGACAACATCCTCCGCCCGCAGAGAAGCTGGCAGCGCATCTTTGACCAGGAATCCGGCTTTCGTGCAAACCACCAACTCATCGCGTTTCAAATCCCGCAGTGCGGCGCCGATCGCGCGTTCCGATCTTTGATTCCGATAGTTCAGCGACGTATCGATGAAATTGAGCCCTGCGCTCACGGCCTCCTTGACCGATTCGGTGTAACCTTGATCGGTCGCGTCGTCCATAGCGCCGAGATACGACCCGATCCCGATATTCGAAACTTGAAGGTCCTGCGCGGGGCGATAAAAAACGGGGAAACGCGCGGCGATGCGCGCCGTGCCTTCTGAGGTGGCGAATCCCGGAATCACGCGGCTTCCGCCGACGCGGGCCTGACGCAGGAAGATAACGCCACGCCGAGCATCTCGCCGATCTCGCGCGCTTCAAAATCGGCGGGATAGCCCAAGCGTTCCGCCAGAAATCGATCGCGCAGCATGCCTTCCAGCATCCCCATGAGACCGGACCGAATCGCTTGCGGGCTGAGACCTTCGCGGAGTTGTCCAGCGGCGCGAATGCCTTCAAGTATGCTGTCGACAAACTGCACGAAGCTCATGAACCCCTCCGCGAACGTGATCATCTGGCCTTCGCGGCGGATGCGGCGGCCCTCCAGCAGCATCAGAAGCTTGAGTTCAGGATCGCGATCCATGGCGTCGACGACTAGTTCGGAGATCAGCGTGAGCTTCTGGTAAGGTGTGGGTGCGCTTTCAGCCGCACGCATCGCCTCCGCCGTGATTTTCGACCAGCTTTCCGCGAAAATCGCCTCCAGCAGGCCGGCCTTGCTGCCGAAATGCTTCATCAACTGGGATTCGCTGGTGCCGGCTTCGCGCGCGATGGAAGAAGTGCTGGCGTGCTCATAACCGCGGGCCGCAAACAATGTCTTCGAAACGCGTAGTATGCGCTCCTTCGTTGCGCCGCGCGGTGCCACGCCAACAGTATACATCGGAACAATTGCTAACCGCCGGCGTCTCACAAATGTGAACAATCCCGACGAAGACCAAGTACCCGTTGAATCGCAGCACTCGGCGCATAACAAACCACCGCGGCGGGCGGCGCGCATACGCATGTCCTGGTATGTGATTCTCGCTATTTTCGTCTTGCTGGGAGTTACCGCGGCGATGATCATGAGCCGCTGACCTACAATTCCAGTATGCTCAGGCTGTCCTTTCTATGCGGGGCTCTCCTCCTTCCCGCGGCGCTGCTCGATGCCCAATCGCCCTCACTCACCGCGCGGCTCGACGAAGAAATCTCCCTAGCTCTCAGGACCAGTGGCGCGCCGAGCATCTCCGTCGCCGTAGTCCAAAACAACGAGATCGCTTACGCGGAGGCCTACGGAATGGCCAACATCGCAAAGGATCAAGCGGCCGGTCCTGCTACCCGCTACGCCGTCGGATCCATCAGCAAGCAATTCACGGCCGCCGCTATTCTGCTGCTTCAGGAACGGGGAAAGCTATCGCTTGACGACACCGTCGCGAAGTATTTTCCGGACCTGACCCGCGCCCGCGAAGTAACCATTCGTGAGCTGCTTTCCCATACGTCCGGCTACGAAGATTACGCGCCTCAGGATTACATCATTCCGGAGTGGACCAAGCCGATCGCGCCTCGCGAGATTTTGGATCGCTGGGCCAAGAAGCCCTTGAACTTCGATCCCGGCACGCGCTGGCAATACAGCAACACGAATTACGTCATCGCCGGGCAAATCGTGGAGAAAGTCTCCGGCCAATCGCTTCTCGCGTTCCTGCAGGAGAAGATTTTCGGGCCTTTGGGAATGACCACTCCGGGCGACATCTCCGAACACCGTGACGGCGATGCCAGCGCCTACACCCGATTCGCGCTGGGTCCGCCACGTCCGGTGGCGCGAGAGGGCCCGGGCTGGATGTTCGCCGCCGGCGAACTCGCGATGACCCCGTCCGATCTCGCCCGCTGGGACATCGCATTCCTTCAGAAACGAATCTTGTCCGCTAAATCCTACGAAGAGTTTACTCGCGAAGTGAAACTGATGGACGGTAAGCCGACGCGTTACGCGCTTGGCCTGTCGCTCGGCGATATGGACGGAACGCCAACTATTTCTCACGGCGGCGAGGTGTCCGGTTTCCTGGCGATGAATACCCTTTTGCCATCGAAGGGCGTGGCGATTGTCGTTTGTTCGAACGAAGACGGGATCAGCCTGATCGGACCGCTCAGCCATGAGATCGCGCAGACGATCCTCGCGCCCGCGGCGGACAAGGACTTGGATCAGGTCCGCGGCATTTTGGAAGGACTGCAGCAGGGCCGCGTCGACCGCGCGTTATTCACATCCAACGCCAACGCCTATTTCACCGCTGAAGCGTTACAAGATTTCGCGTCGTCATTAATGCCGCTCGGAAAACTGGAGAGCGTGACGAAAACAAACGAGTCGCTCCGCGGCGGCATGACGCATCGCAGCTATCGTGCCCAGTTCGAGAAAAAGACCGTCCTGCTCAACATTTATGTAATGCCCGGCGGCAAATACGAGCAGTTCATGGTGGAAGAAACACTCTAGCCGCCCACGGTCGAACTAAACATAACGCCATAACTCTTGCGGATGTCCGGTTGCTCACGCGCGCCGTTCTGGAATGCGCGCAGAAGACCGCTCCCTTCCGGTCACGGCTCGGAACGGAGCGCAACGGTAACGCAGGCGATGCGCAAACACTTCGACCCAACGCTTCTCTCCTTGACAGCTTAGGAAAGATCGGGTACACTCCTTATTGTCTTAGGAGTGTAAATGTCCAGCCAAGCCCAACTTCTTCCCGGCACCCTCGACCTTCTTATTCTCAAAGCAGTCTCGCTCGGTCCTCTTCACGGATATGGGATTCTTCTGCGCATCGGGCAAATCTCGGAGCAAGCGCTGCTCATTGAGCAAGGAGCCCTCTATCCCGGATTGTTCCGTCTGGTGCGCCAGGGCCTGTTGAAAGCGAACTGGGGCACATCGGAGAACAATCGGCGCGCCAAGTTCTACGAGCTCACGGCCGTGGGACGCAAGCGTCTGCGCGAGGAAACCGAAGGATGGAACCGCGTGGCCGCCGCCATGGCTACCGCTCTCGCCGCTCAACCCGAGGAAATATGAAACTCCTAGCCTATCTGAGATCCCTTGCCGCTAAGTTCCTGCGCCGTTCGCAGGTGGAAGATGACATGGAAGAGGAGCTTCGCGCCCACATCCAGTGTCGCGCCGACGATCTGGAACGCTCCGGCGTGAATCGAACCGAAGCGGAACGCCGCGCGCGCGTCGAGTTCGGCGGCCGTAACCGCTTCAAGGAAGAATGCCGCGAAGCCATCGGCGGCAACTTCATCGACACTCTGATACGCGACACGCGTTTCAGTCTGCGCGTCTTGCGTAAATCTCCCGGATTCACGATCGTCGCCGTCGTGACGCTGGCCTTAGGAATCGGCGCGAATGCCGTGGTCTTCGGCATCTTGAACGGGCTCATTCTGCGCCCGCTGAACGTTCCTCAAGCGCAGAGTCTCTACGAAATCCAGCGCGCGGGAGGCTGGGGATACCAGTCTTATCCCGACTACATCGATATGCGGGACCGCAACCGCAGCTTCGAGAGCCTGGCCGCTTATACCATCGCTCCGGTCGGTGTGGACACGGGCAATAATCCATCGCGTGCCTGGGTTTATCAAGTGAGCGGGAACTACTTCGACGTATTAGGACTACAGCCGTATCTTGGCCGCTTCTTCAGCGGCGCCGACGAGCATGGCCCCAACAGCGCGCCGTACATTGTGCTTACGCACGCGTATTGGCACATCCATTTTCAGGACGACCGTGGCGTGGTGGGCCGGGTTGTCCGGCTGAACAAGCATCCCTTCACGATCCTCGGCGTAGCGCCGCCTGAGTTCCACGGGACCCTGTTGTTTTTCTCGCCCGATTTCTTCTTGCCGATTGTGAACCAGGAGCAGATAGAAGGGCGGAGCAATCTGAACGCGCGCGGGGTCCGTTTGGTGTTTCAGGTGATGGGGCATCTGAAGCCGGGCGTCACTCCGGCGCAAGCCGCTGCCGATCTCAATTCCATTGGATCGTGGCTCGAAAAGAACTATCCCAAAGACGACAGCCAAGCGGACTTTTCACTGGGCCGTCCGAGTCTCGCGGGCGACGTTTTTGCCCGTCCGTTGCGGGCATTCGTCACGGCGTTGATGCTGCTGGCGGGTTTGATCCTGCTGGCCGCGTGTGCCAACCTGGGCAACCTGTTTGCCGCGCGCGCAGCCGACCGTGGGCGTGAAGTTGCCCTCCGCCTCGCGTTGGGAGCGAGCCGCAACCGCATTCTGCGGACGCTATTTACCGAAGCCTTGCTGATCTCATTGATGGGAGGCACGGTGGGGTTGTTGGGCAGCGTCGCACTGTTGCGCTGGCTGAGCGTGTGGCAGCCGGTACCTCGATTTCCCATGCACGTGCCTGTAATTCCGGACGCAAATGTTTACGCCATCGCTTTGGCATTGGCGCTGGTGAGCGGATTCCTCTTCGGCATCGTTCCGGTGCGCCAGGTGCTTCGGGCCAATCCATACCAGATCGTGAAAGGCGGATCGACCGGAACGGTTGGGCGGCGGATTACCGTCCGCGACCTGTTGCTCGCAGCGCAAATTGCGATCTGTGCAGTGCTGGTGACGTCGTCTCTGGTTGCGGTACGGGGACTGGCACGCTCGCTGCACAGCAATTTCGGCTTCGAACCGCGCAACGCGATGCTGGTGAATACCAATCTGGCGATGGCCGGATATAGGGGCGATGAAGCGGCCGCAATGCAGAAGCGCATGCGTGACGCCGTCGAGACGATTCCCGGTGTAAAGGCTGTAGGATTGGTCGATAATCCGCCCTTGGCGGAGGGGTGGAAACCCGCGTTTGTCTTTACCGATCGAACGACGGATCTCAGGCCTGCGAATGCCGCCGCCACCGTCATAAATTACGGCATTTCTCCCGAATACCTGGATGCCGCGGGGACCGCTTTGCTGGTTGGCCGGCCTCTTTCACGGCACGACGACAAGGACGCCCCGCGCGTGGCTCTGGTGAATCGCTTCTTTGCGGATAAAATATTTGGCTCCGTGCCGAACGCCATGGGCGGATATTACAAGACCAAGGATGGAGCGCGAATTCAAGTGGTGGGTGTTGTCGAAGACGGAAAATACACCACCAACATCGCCGAAGATCCACAGGCGGCGATGTTCCTCCCCATCCTGCAATCGCCCTCGAGCGAGACCTGGCTGGTAGTGCGCTCCAGTCGCGATCCGCGCCAGCTCGCGGAGGCGATCAGGAATACGCTGCGGGACTTGGACGCGGAGCTGCCTTTCTTCATCCAAACCTGGACTCAAGGAATGGACGGAGCCCTGTTCGCCACACGCGTAGCGACCGTGTCGCTGGGAGTGCTGGGCATTATGGGCGCGATGCTCTCTGTAACCGGAATCTTTGGCATGGCGGCGTACTCGGTCAGCAGGCGGCTGCGCGAGTTGGGAATCCGTCTCGCCCTCGGTGCGCGGCGAAAAGAAGTGTTGCAGGCGGCCTTGGGACGCGCTTTCAAACTGCTTGCTGTAGGCTCAGCCGCCGGTTTGCTCCTAGGAATTCTGGCCAGCCGGGTATTGGCTCACATCGTCTATCAGGCCACTCCCCGCGATCCGCTGGTATTGTTTGGCGTCATTGTAGCGATGCTGCTGCTGGGGCTGTTGGCCACCTGGATTCCGGCGCAACGCGCGCTGTCAGTGGATCCTTTGACGCTGCTGCGAGAGGAGTGAGTCATGAAACTGCTGGCCTACATTCGTTCCGTTGCCACTAAGTTCTTTCATCGTTCTCAGATCGACAATGACATGGAAGAGGAGCTGCGCTCCCACATCCAATATCGCGCCGACGATCTGGAACGATCCGGCCTGAATCGTACCGAAGCTGAACGCCGCGCGCGCATCGAGTTTGGCGGCCGTGACCGGTACAAGGAAGAATGCCGCGAAGCGATCGGCGGCAACTTCATCGAGACTCTCATACGCGATACGCGCTTCAGCATTCGCATCTTGCGCAAGTCTCCCGGATTCACCATCGCCGCCGTCGCGACGTTGGCTTTGGCGATAGGCGCGAACGCCGTGGTCTTCGGTATTTTGAACGGGCTTATTCTGCGCCCTCTGGATGTGCCGCAAGCGCAGAACCTTTTCATGATCGAGCGCGAAAAGGGCAATGGCTACGAGTCGTATCCCGACTATCTCGATCTTCGCGATCGCAACCGCAGCTTCGACGGCCTGGCAGCTTATTCCTTCGCTCAGGCAGATCTGGATGGCGGCGGAAATCCGTCCAGCGTTTGGCTCGAGTCGGTGAGCGCGAACTACTTCGACGTATTACGCCTCCAACCGTTTCTCGGCCGTTTCTTCCATGGCTCCGATGACCATGGCCCCAACAGCGCTCCCTATGTCGTGCTCACGCACGCCTATTGGCAGAGCCATTTTCCCGGCGATTTTGGCGTGGTGGGCCGCACCGTTCAGGTCAGCCGGCATCCTTTCACCATCATCGGTGTAGCGCCGCCCGGGTTCCACGGGACCTTACTATTTTTCTCTCCCGCCTTCTTTTTGCCGATCGTCAACCAGGAAGGAAGCGATGTACTGAACGCGCGCGGAAACCACATGGGAGTCTTTGCGGTGATCGGGCATCTCAAGCCCGGCGTCACCCCAGCACAGGCATCTGCGGATCTGAATTCCGTCGGGTCCTATCTTGAAAAGACCTTCCCTAAAGACGACGCCCATGTGAATTTTGGATTGGGGCGTCCCAGTCTTTATGGCAACTTTCTTGGCCCTCCGGTACGCGCCTTCGTTACCGGATTGATGCTGCTGGCGGGCCTGTGTCTGCTGGCCGCCTGTGCCAACCTCGGCACTCTCTTTGCCGCGCGCGCCGCCGACCGTTCTCGCGAGATCGCGCTGCGCCTCGCCCTCGGAGCGAGCCGTAACCGCATTCTGCGGCAATTACTCACCGAAGCCGGGCTCCTTTCACTTGCCGGAGGCGCCTTCGGACTGTGGGGCAGCGTAGCGCTGTTGCGCACGTTGAGCGTGTGGCAGCCAGTTCCCAGATTTCCCATCAATGTGCCGGTGAGTCCGGACCCAAATATTTATGCCGTAGCATTGGTTTTGGCGCTGTTGAGCGGACTTCTCTTTGGCCTGGTTCCCGTTCGCCAGGTCCTCAGGACCGATCCTTACCAGATCGTCAAAGCCGGATCGGCCAACGTGGCTGGGCGGCGGATTACCGCCCGGGATCTCCTACTCGCCGCGCAAATTGCCATCTGCGCCGTGCTGGTTACTTCTTCCATGGTTGCTGTTCGTGGACTGCTGCGCTCAATGCACAGCAATTTTGGTTTCGAACCGCGCAATGCCATGCTGGTGGGAACCAGTCTGGCGATGGCCGGTTATAGTCCCAGCGAAGCGGCCGCCATGCAAAAGCGCATGCGGGACGCTGTGGCGGCGATCCCTGGAGTAAAGGCTGCGGGATTGATCGACAACCCGCCATTGATCGAGGGTTCGAACTCCGCGTATGTTTTTGACAGTCAGACGGCGGATCTGAGGAAGGCGAACGCTGCCGCGAACGCCATGAAGTACAGTATCTCTCCCGAATATCTAGATGCTGCGGGGACCGCTTTGCAGGTGGGCCGGACTTTCTCGCGGCACGACGACCAGGACGCGCCTCGCGTAGCCCTTGTGAATCGCTTCTTAGCCATCAAAATGTTTGGTTCCGTGGCGAACGCCATCGGCGGATATTACAAGTTTGAGGATGGAACGCGCATACAAGTAGTCGGAATTGTTGAAGACGGAAAATACAGCACCGACCTCACCAGAGATCGACAGCCCGCGATGTTCCTCCCCATCCTGCAAGCACCCTCGAGTGAGACTACGCTGGTAGTGCGCTCGAACCGCGACCCGCGCGAATTGGCGCCGGCATTGAAGAGTACTCTAAGCGCACTGGATCGAGGCGTGCCTGTAGACATATCAACGTGGAACAAGGAATTGGAATTCGCCCTGTTTCCCGCGCGCGCGGCCACGTTGTCGCTGGGTGTGCTTGGCGTCATCGGCGCGATGCTATCCATTACTGGCATCTTTGGAATGGCAGCGTACTCGGTTAGCAAGCGTACGAAGGAATTGGGCATCCGTCTCGCCCTCGGCGCGCAGCGCAAGGAAGTGCTGCAGGCTGCCTTGGGACGGGCGATTAAGCTGCTGGCTTTTGGTTCCGCGGCAGGATTACTTCTCGGAATTCTGGCGAGCCGGGTGCTCGCTTTCATCGTGTATCAGGCAACTCCCCGCGATCCGCTGGTATTGGCCGGCGTTGTGCTCGCGATGGCGTTGTTGGGGCTTTGTGCTACCTGGATTCCAGCGCAACGCGCGTTGGCGCTCGATCCTTTGACACTGTTGCGAGAGGAATGACTCCGGAGTCGTGAAACAACAAACCCACTTACAAACGTTTAATTTATTCCGAACGTATCGATTTTTGCGAACGTTCACCTTATCACGAACATTTGCTGTATCGCGAACGTTTCCTTTACCACGAACCTTTCCGTTCCGAGCCGTGACCGGCAGGGAGCGGTAACCCGGGGAAAATATGAAATTCCTAGCCTACTTGCGTTCCGTCGCCACTAAGTTCTTCCATCGTTCTCAGCTCGACGATGAGATGGAAGAAGAGCTCCGCTCTCACATCCAATATCGCGCTGACGATCTGGAACGGTCCGGCCTGAATCGTGCCGAAGCGGAACGCCGCGCGCGCGTCGAGTTCGGCGCCCACGGGCGATTCAAGGAGGAATGCCACGAAGCGCTCGGCGGCAACTTCATCGAGACTCTGATAAACGATGCGCGCTACAGCCTGCGGGTGTTGCGCAAATCGCCTGGATTCACAATCGTCGCCATTTTGACGCTGGCGCTGGCCATAGGCGCGAACGCTGTGGTATTCGGCATTTTGAACGGGCTGATCCTGCGTCCCCTGAATGTCCCTCATTCGGAGACTCTCTTGGGAACTGAGTATGGCGGCGGTTCCGGCTGGCAGTCCTATCCCAACTACCTCGATCTGCGCGGCCGCAACCGCAGCTTCGAGGGTCTGGCAGCGTTTGGTTTCGCATTTGTCGGGTTGGACACCGGCAACAATCCATCCATCGCGGCCGGATACGCAACAACGGGAAACTACTTCGATGTTTTAAACATTCAGCCGTATCTCGGCCGCCTCTTCCACGCCTCCGATGAGCATGGCCCCAACAGCGCGCCCTATATTGTTCTCAGCTATGCCTTCTGGCACAGCCATTACCAGGACGATCGAGGCGTGGTGGGCCGCACCGTCCGGTTGAATAAGCATCCTTTCACAATCGTTGGGGTAGCGCCGCCGGCCTTCCAAGGGACGATTATGTTTATCTCTCCCGATTTCTTTATGCCGCTCGTCAACCTGGAGCAGACCGGCCAGCCCGATCCGTTCGTCCGCGCGAACGACGCTGGCGTTTTCGAGGTGCTGGGACATTTGAAGCCAGGCGTGACTCAGGCTCAGGCCCTCGCCGACGTGAACTCCGTCGCCAAATATCTCGAAAAGACCTATCCCAAAGATTGCCGTTATAAGAGCTCAACGTTATCGCGTCCAGGCCTCAGTGCTTTCGACCGCGGGGTGCGCGCCTTTGTGGCGGGCCTGACGCTGCTTGCGGGATTAATCCTGCTGGCGGCATGCGCGAACCTGGGAAATCTGTTCGCCGCGCGCGCCGCGGACCGTTCCCGCGAAGTCGCTCTGCGCCTGGCACTGGGATCGAGCCGCAGCCGCATCCTCCGCAGCCTCTTTACCGAAGCGGTACTAATTTCTCTCGCTGGAGGCGCGGCGGGGCTGCTTGGCAGCGTCTGGATATTGGACTGGATCAGCACCTGGCAGCCATTTCGCGGAGCTCCCATCCATATCCCCGTGAATCCGGATGCCAGGGTATACCTGATCGCTTTGGCTTTGGCGCTGGTGAGCGCATTCCTCTTCGGGATTGTTCCGGTGCGCCAGGTGCTGCGCATCGACCCCTATCAGGTTGTCAAATCCGGATCGGCCGGAAAGGCCGGGCGGCGCATCACGGTCCGGGACCTGCTGCTGTGCTCGCAAATCGCGATTTGTGCGGTGCTCGTCACGTCTTCCTTCGTGGCCCTGCGTGGATTGGTTCGCTCGCTGCACGGCAACTTCGGTTTTGAGCCGCGCAACACTATGCTGGCCGCTACAAACCTGTCGATGGCCGGTTACAGCATCGATAAAGTCCCCGCCATGCAAGAGCGCATGATCGAAGCGATGAAAACGATTCCTGGCGTAGAACACGCCGGCTTGGTGGATGATTATCCACCATTGGTCTACACCGCCGGTACCCGCGTGACTGTTTTCAAGCAAGAAGAGACCGATCTGAGACCGGCGAACGCCGTTGCCAATCCGTATCGATACAACGTATCTCCCGAGTACTTCCTCGCGGCCCGCACCGCTTTGCTCGCCGGCAGAGATTTCTCCTGGCATGACGACAGCAATGCGCCTCCCGTTGCCGTAGTGAACCGGGAGTTTGCCGCCAAACTGTTCGGCTCGGTGAATAACGCCGTGGGCCGATACTACAAGACGCAGGATGGAAAACGTGTCCAGGTTGTCGGAGTTGTCGAAGACGGAAAATATCGGATTCTTACCGAGGACCGCGAGCCAGCGACGTTTGTTTCGTTCCAGCAATCGCCGATGAGCGCGTCCTATCTCGTAGTCCGCTCGCAGCGCGATCCGCAACAACTTGCCGCGGCCATACGGAACAAGATTCGCGAGTTCGATGCGGGCTTGCCGGTTGACACACAGTCGTGGAACAGTCTCCTGGTGGTGGTGCAGTTTCCTTCCCTGGTGGCGACCATGGCGCTCGGCGTCTTAGGCCTGATGGGTGCGATGTTGTCGCTCACCGGCATCTTTGGAATGGCGGCATATTCGGTTAGTAGGCGCCTGAAGGAGTTGGGCATTCGCCTGGCACTCGGCGCGCAGCCTAAGGAAGTGTTGCAGGCCGCGTTGGGACGCGCCATCAAATTACTGGCGATCGGCTCGGCGGCGGGATTGGTCCTCGGAATTCTCGCGAGCCGTGTGCTCGCTTTCATCGTCTATGAGGCCACGCCGCGCGATCCGCTTGTCTTAGCCGGCGTTGTTGTCGCGATGGCGCTTCTGGGACTGCTAGCCACCTGGATTCCCGCGCAACGCGCGCTGTCGGCGGATCCTTTGACACTGCTGCGCGAGGAGTGACTCTGGTGTCTCTCATGAAAGCGGCCGTCTACACCAGCTACGGACCTCCGGAAGTGGTCCAAATCAAGGACGTCGAAAAACCCGTTCCAAAGGACAATGAAGTCCTCGTTCGAATACACGCAACGACGGTTTGCGCGGCGGATTGGCGGCTCCGCAAGGCTGACCCAATCTTCATAAGACTCATGATCGGCCTTAGGAGGCCAACGAAGGTCAACATCCTTGGGATGGAGTTCGCCGGAATCGTCGAGTCGGTGGGCTCCGCCGTGACTCGCTTCGCCGCCGGCGACCAGGTTTTCGGATCCACCGGCTTCAAATTCGGCGCTCACGCCGAGTACATTTGCGTGCCTGAGAATGGCACGCTGGCGACAACGCCGGTAAACATGACGCTTCAGGAAGCGGCCGCCATTTTATTTGGCGGCGTGTCAGCGTTGTATTTCCTGAAGAAAGCAAACATCCAGGGCGGACAGAGAGTGCTCATCTACGGAGCTTCCGGGAGCGTCGGTGTTTTCGCTGTCCAGTTGGCGAAGCACTTCGGCGCGCAGGTCACGGGCGTGTGCAGCACGTCCAATCTGGATCTGGTGAAGTCTCTCGGCGCGGACGAAGTGGTCGATTACACCCGTGAGGATTTTTCAAAGGCCGGCAAAGTCTACGATATGGTTTTCGACACCGTTGGCAAGAGCGGTTTCTCGCGCAGCATGAAAGCGCTCAAGCACGGCGGCTGCTACGTCCTGGTGGGCGGGTCCGGACACATATTGTCGATGCTTGTAGGGGCGCTTCGAGCGCAGTGGGCTTCCATCACGGGCGCCGCAAAGGTCCTTGGCGGCGTGGCGCGCGGGGCTCCCGAGTATCAATCGTTCCTTAAGGGCCTTATCGAGGCCGGTGAACTGCGCACAGTGATCGACAAATGCTATCCGCTGGCGCAGATCGCCGAAGCTCACCGCTACGCCGAGGCCGGACACAAGAAAGGGCATGTCGTCATCGTCGTCTGACATTCCGATCCCAAACGGACCTTCCCTTCCGATCCCTCCGGTCCGAGCCACCGCGCGGCCGAGACCTCCACGGTCAGACATAAATCGGCCTCCTTTCTCGTTTATTTCGGGGCGGGCGATCCCCTAGAGACTAGCCTCGCGTCTTCAAAAACGTCCCCTTCTCCAATTCCTCGAACGCCTGCCGGAGCTCTTGCTGCGTGTTCATCACGATCGGACCGTACCACGCCACCGGTTGCTCCAGCGGCTTCCCCGAAACCAGCAGGAACCGAATTCCTTCCTCGCCCGCTTGCACTTCCACCTGATCGCCTTGGTCGAAGAGAACAAGCGAGCGGTTGTCCGCTTCCGATGGCGGCGCAGTATCCAGCCAACCGACTCCTTCCGTCGGAACGGCGAGCGGTCCGGACGCGTTGCAGAACTTTCCTCCGCCCGCGAAGACATACGCGAACGCGTGACGCGTAGTTTCCACCGGTAGAGTTTTCCGGCGCCCCGGCGCCACGGACACGTCCAGATAAACCGGCTCCGCCGCGACGCCTTCCACCGGGCCAGTCTTGCCCCAAAAGTTTCCCGCGACGATGCGAACGTGCGTTTCGTCATCGTCGGTGACCTCGGGAATTGCCGCGGCCTTCACCTCCTGATACCGCGGCGCCGTCATCTTCAGCGCGGACGGCAAATTCCCCCATAACTGGAAGCCATGCATGCGGCCCGCCGCGTCTCCTTTCGGCATCTCTTGATGGATAATGCCGCTGCCCGCCGTCATCCATTGCACGTCGCCAGCCCCGATGGCCCCGCGGTTGCCGATACTGTCTCCGTGCTCCACCGTTCCCGCTAGAACATAAGTAATGGTCTCGATCCCGCGATGCGGATGCCACGGAAACCCCGCCAGATAATCCTCCGGGACGTCGTTGCGGAAATCGTCAAGAAGCAGGAACGGGTCGAAATCGGACGTATTGCCGAATCCGAAAGCGCGGCGCAGGTGCACGCCGGCGCCTTCGAGGGTCGGTTTAGACTTGATGAGCCGCTTGACAGGTCGAATGGACATTTTGTCTCCCTATTCGAAGTCTATACCGCGCGGCACGGCGGGCTAATTTTTATTGCAACCTAGCGGTTGCATATCGCGGCGTGACGTGGTAGCTTTGCAACCAGGAGGTTGCATATGACTGCGACTCAAACAGACCGCATCGAAAAGAAAGCCGTTATTCGCGCCCCGCGGTCACGCGTCTGGCGCGCCATTTCGAACGCCGAGGAATTCGGCGCCTGGTTCCTCGTGAAACTCGACGGACCATTCGTCCAAGGCGCCCCGATAAAGGGCCAGATCGCGCATCCCGGTTACGAGCATTTGA
>JBEKUT010000073.1:0-22695 GCA_049514735.1 Bryobacteraceae bacterium | reverse complement strand
CTCGTCACTCACAGTCAGCTTGTGCCGGCCCTTGGCGCGGCGGCGCGAAAGCACGGCCCGGCCGTCTTTGCTCTTCATACGAGCGCGAAAACCATGCGTCTTGGCCCGTTTGCGGTTATTCGGTTGAAAGGTACGTTTTGGCATTGTTCTTATCGCAACGGGTCAACACACTATAAGGGCGCGACCCTACTTAAAGGACTTAAGTTTTAGTATACACCGTGCGTCAGCTCAACCTCGCGCGGACCTTTTCGCTTAACGCCTTCCCATCCACCCGCTTGCCCGCCAGTTTCGCCTGCGTGGCTTTCATCACGACGCCCATCTGCTTGGCGGACGTGATACCGGTTTCCGCAATGGCCGCTGCGATCGCCGCATCGATTTCTTCGGCGCTCGGCGCGGACGGCATGTACGATTCGATCAGCTTCAACTCCGCGTCTTCCTTGTCGGCCAGCTCCGGACGGTTGCCCTTGCGAAACGCATCCGCCGATTCGCGCCGCTGCTTGATCATGGTGTTGAGCACCTGAATTTCGGTCGGCTCATCCAGCGGCTTCATGGCATCGATTTCATGCTTCTTCAGCGCCGCCTTCATCATGCGTAAGGCGCCCAGCCGCGCCTCTTGCTTCGATTTCATGGCAGCGACCATGTCAGTTTGTATGCGGTCGAGTAAGGGCATCCGATCACTATTTTAGCCGCAAGCCGCTAAACCTGGCATATTGGACACCAAAAAGTCACGCGGGCATCCGGCCCTTGTTTGCGCGTCAAAATCACCGCGCCGCATTTTCTGCAGGGCTCGCCGGCGCGGTGATAAACCCACAATCTATTCCTTCCAAATTCGGCGCTTTTTTTGAGGACTTCGCGCGCGATTGAAACCAGCGATTGCACCTCGACGCGCGTGAGATCGCCGGCGCGGCGAAACGGGTTCACGCCAGCCAGGAAACAGATCTCGGATTTAAACATGTTCCCGATACCCGCGACAATCGACTGATCGACCAAAGCCACGCCGATTTCGAGATCCGGCGGGATTTCAAGATGGTCGAAACTGTCTACCAGAATATCCGGGCCCAGCCGATTAAATCCCGGCCGGCGTGCCAGACTGCTCTCCGTATGAAACTCGGCGACCGGAACGTTGAAGGCCACGGCAATTATGTTCGCCGTCGAAATCACGATGCGCATATGATCCCGGCCGCGCTGCCATTTTTCGCCCGGCCGGTAGATGTGCCAGCTCCCGCTCATCAGCATGTGCGTCAGCAGCACCAGATCGCCGGAAAATTTGATCAGCAGCCACTTGCCCGACGCGCTCACGGACTCAACCGTTCGCCCTGCAATCGGGTGATCGTAATCCACGCGAGCCAGCTTCGGAAGCTGCGTCTCAAATCCCGTCACCACCTGACCAGCCAGCGCCCGCTGCAACGTCCGCGCGGTCCGAAAAATCGTATCGCCTTCCGGCACCTACGCGCTCTCCGGCACGTCTTCCTCTTCAACCTCAATGATTGGAACGGCCGGAGTAACGCGCCGCATCTGATACCCGAGCGCGGTATCGACAAATCCGGCATCCTGCAAGAATGGCGCGAGGAAATGCTGCCGCGCAGGTTGATCGTCAATCTCGCCGATCAACAAACCGTGACGCCGGCTCTGACGTCGAATGGCAACGTCCGCGAGTTTTTTCGCCAACTCGCGGGCCACCTGGCTGCGCTCCGGTTCGTTTTCCGGAAGGAACGCTCGAATCGACGGATTGCGGCGGCGAAAGAAAGCCGTGAGCCGTCCGTTCACCAGAATGACGCTCGCTCCCGCGGCGCGCGCCATGGAATGCGGCTTCGAGCCATCGTCCCACGGCAACAAACTCCCGTAGGGATTAGCGGGATCGGATGCCGCCAGCGTCACACCCTCGGGCCGTTCCGGATCGTTTCGCAAGCTGCGGAGAAGATCGACCGCCGATGGCATCGCGAACTGCGCCGCGCCGAGTCCCGCGACGAACATGCCTCGGCGAATCCAGCCGCTCTCTTCCATCGTTTTCAACGCTGGATAAATCGACGGATAACCGCCCGCAACATTTTCGACGCTGGCCGTTTCGCGCATCACGATGCCGTTTCGCACCAGAAGTTGTTGCGCGAGAGCGGCGCTCCACTCCGTGGCGTTGAACTCCCCGCGCACCAGCGACCAGCGGCCCTGGCCCGTAGAATAATGTCCTGGACGCGAACGCAAGCGCCGTAGAAACTCGGGCGAACCCGGCGGAACATACGCTGGCGAGCCCTGACTTCTCTCCTTCTGCTTGGCCGCGAGAAATGTTCGGACGGGATAGAACGTGTCGTTCGTAATTCGACCCGCCCAGGCCAGTTCCCACAGCGCCTCTACCGTTTCGCCCGGGAACCCGCCGCCGGACGCTTCATGAATGGCCGTGAAAAATGTCGCGCCCTGCTGACGCAGAAACTCCAGTATCTTTTGCGCCCGTTCGGAGAAATCCTGCGCGGCAGGTTGTCCGATTAAGCGCGATGCCGAACCCGCCAGATAAAGCGACAGCCGGCCGTCGCGATCGCCGATCTTTTCCCGTCCCACCCAGACGACTTCGCCAGCGGCGAGCAGCGTATCCAAATCCTGCGGCTGATAGGTCGCGACGCGTGAGGGCAGAATTTCTGTTTCGAGATCGGAAGCCAACAATTCCGCCCCTTGCAGGATTTCAATCGCATCGAGCAGCGCTTCCGGAGTCCGCCGAGCCGTGGTGACGCCCTGCCATCGCGTGAGGAATCGCGCGAAGGTGTGCTGCTCGGCGGGAACAACTTCCTTACGGAGGCGCGCCAAAGTTTTGCGGCGGATCTGCTGGAGCACCCCCGGTTCGCACCACTCACTGTGAACGCCGTGCGGACGGAACTCGCCTTCCAGAAGTTTTCCAGCCGCGTGCAGAGCGCGCAATATGGGATCGACAGCCGCGACGGACACGTCGAAGCGATTGGCGATCTCAGTGGTCGTGAACGGACCGTGTGTGCGGGCGTAGCGCCGGACCAATTCTCCCAGCGGGTCCTGCGCCGGGCGGAGAAACACCTCGGCCAAGCCGGGCGGCAGAGGAATGCCCAAAGCATCGCGATAAGCGGCCGCGTACTCGACGGGGATGAATCGAACATCGCCGCCGATTCGCACGCGCAACACTCGGCGCGTTGAAACCAATTCGTCGACCCAGGGCGCGACCGTCGGAATCACGCTGCGTGCCGCGATCTCTTCGATGGACAAATCGCCCAACTTCAGCAGCAAATCGTGGACGCCGTCAGGGTGACGCGCATGATAATCCGGATCCAACGACTGGAGGTGCGATTCCACTTCGTCCAGCGCAGCCTGATCCAGCAGTTCACGAAAATCGGTGCTTCCGAGAATCTCTTCGAGCTGCGATTGGTCGATGGAAAGCGCCTGCGCGCGGCGCTCGGCCAGAGGAGCATCGCCGTCATAAATATAATTCGCAATGTAGGAAAATAGGAGCGCCGAAGCGTAAGGCGACGGCTTCACGGATTCGATCGCGGTGACGTGAATGCTTCCCTGCTCGATTTGTTTGAGAATATCGGCCGCGGCAGGCAGATCGAAAACATCGCGCAGACACTCGCGATACGCTTCCATCACGATTGGAAATGACGAATAACGCGCAGCCACGGCCATCAGATCGGCAGCGCGTTTTCGCTGCTGCCAGAGCGGCGCCCGCACTCCCGCACGGCGCTTCGGAAGCAATAGGGCGCGGCCAGCTGCTTCACGAAATTTCGCGGCGAACAACGACGTGCTTCCAAGCTGCCGCAAAACCAGGTCGCGCATTTCAGTCGACGAGGGAATGAAAATGCCGGGCTCGAGTTGATCGTCGTTCTCCGGCAACCGGATCACGAAGCCATCGTCCGACCACATGGTTTCCGCTTCGATGCCGCGTTCTTCGCGAAGCTTCGCCGCAACCGCCATGCACCATGGCGCGTGAACGCGGTTGCCGAATGGAGTGAGAACGCAGACCCGCCAATCGCCCAACTCGTCGCGGCAGCGTTCGATCAGGATCTCCCGATCGCTGGGAATTACCTTCGTCGCGGCAGCTTGATCTTCCAAATAGCGCAGCAGATTTTCGGCGGCCAACGCGTCCAGGCTGTGATCCTCCACTAGCTTTGTGTACGCGACCGGGCGCGGCAAGTTGACCAGCTCGCGAGTCATCTGGCCGATTTTTTGGCCGAACTCCGCGGGCCGCCCGGCTTGATCGCCGTGCCAGAACGGCATCTTGCCGGGCTCGCCGGGAGCGGGCGAAACCACCACGCGATCATGCGAGATTTCTTCGATGCGCCAGGTGGTCGCGCCGAGAATCACGGTGTCGCCGGTGCGGCTCTCGAAAACCATTTCTTCGTCCAATTCGCCGACGCGGGCTCCTCGAGTTGCGCCGGCGAGGAAGACTCCGAAGAGGCCGCGGTCGGGAATCGTGCCGCCGTTTATCACCGCAACCCGGCGCGCTCCTTCGCGGGCCGTCAGTTTGTTCGCAACGCGATCCCACGTGAGGCGCGGCCGCAGTTCCACGAATTCATCCGATGGATAGCGGCCCGACAGCATGTCGAGCACGCTTTCGAAAACGCCCTGCGTGAGCTCGCCGTAGGGCGCGGCGCGGCAGATGGTTGAGAACAATTCCGACGCGTCCCAATCGTCCATAGCGACCATGGCGACGATCTGCTGCGCGAGAACGTCGAGCGGGTTGCGTGGATAATGCACCGATTCGACATTGCCCTCATACATCGCTTTCGAGATGGCGGCGCAGGCGACTAAATCGCCGCGATACTTCGGAAAAATCACGGCAGAGCTGACGCCGCCGACATTATGATTCGCGCGCCCCACGCGCTGCATGCCGCTCGCGACTGAAGGCGGCGACTCGATCTGCACGACAAGATCGACGGCGCCCATGTCGATTCCCAGCTCCAACGACGATGTCGCGACGATGCCGCGCAACGTTCCGAGCTTGAGCCGGTCCTCGATCTCCTTGCGCTGTGCAGCCGCGACGCTGCCGTGATGCGCGCGCACCAGCGTTTCGCCGGCCAGATCGTTCACTGCTCCGGAAATGCGTTCGGCGAGCCGGCGGCTGTTGACGAAGACGATGGTGGAGCGGTGCGCGCGAACCAGTTCGAGCAACTGCGGATGGATCGCGCTCCAGATCGATGGGCGCACCGGACCTTGCGCCGCCGGTCCGCTCGGCAAATGATCGAGCTGATCGAGCCGCGTCATGTCATCGAGCGGCACCTGCACGCGGAGGTCGAAACGTTTCGGCTCGCTGGCATCGACGATGGTTACAGGCCGATCGGTCCCACCGAGAAATCTGGCGACTTCTTCTAGAGGCCGCTGCGTAGCCGATAATCCGATGCGCTGGAGTTTGCGGCCGCAGAGATGCTCCAGGCGCTCCAGGGACAAGGCCAGGTGAGCGCCGCGCTTGCTGCCGACGAGAGCGTGAATCTCGTCGACGATAACAGTCTCAACCGAGCGAAGCACCTCGCGAGCGTTGGAGGTGAGGAGCAGGTAGATGGATTCGGGAGTCGTGATCAGGATGTCGGAGGGACGGCGTGCGAACTTCGCGCGCTCGCCTGGAGTGGTGTCGCCGGTGCGGATGGCGATCGATGGTTCGTGGATCTCGACGCCGCTGCGCTGGGCCGCGTTCGCGATGCCGACGAGCGGTGACCGCAAATTGCGTTCCACGTCGATCGCCAGAGCTTTGATGGGCGAGATGTAGAGCACGCGGCAACGCTCGTCAGGTGGGGGCTGCGGCGCAAACATCAGACGATCGATGCACCATAGAAAAGCCGCGAGGGTCTTGCCGGAACCTGTTGGGGCGCACAACAGCGTGGACTCGCCCTGGCCGATCGCATTCCAGCCCAGCGTCTGCGGGCGGGTGGGGGCCTGAAAGACGGCGTCGAACCAGTCTTGCACGGGCTGGTGAAATTCTGTGCCCACCTCCTGATTATCGTCTGCTGAAACCGCGCAACGACCCGAAAGTGGGGCAACCGCTCCCTTCCGGTCACGGCTCGGAATGAAGCGCTCGTCAAACGCGCTCTGCGGAGAACCGCGATATCATGGGCTAACGCACGCCCTGTACGCGAACACATCCCATGATGCATACCACGCAAGCACGTACGACGCAGGTGGCGGGACCTGCCCAGAATTATGGACCCGCTTTGGCCGTCATCACGACGGTCTTTTTCATGTGGGGGTTTGTCACCGTTCTCAACGACATCCTGGTGCCCCACTTGAAAGGCATTTTCAAACTGAACTACACGCAGATCATGATGCTGCAGTTCACATTCTTCTCGGCATATTTTCTGATGTCGCAGCCGGCCGCGAAAGTGATTTCGTGGATCGGGTATGGCAGGTCCGTTGTCGCGGGACTGGTAGTCATGGGAATCGGGGCATTGTTGTTTCTGCCCGCAGCGTCGGTTCCATCTTTTGCATTGTTCCTGGGCGCGCTTTTCATTCTGGCTTCGGGGATGACGGTGTTGCAGGTGGCCGCCAATCCTTATGTCGCGGTTCTGGGACCGCCCGAAACCGCGGCGAGCCGGCTCAATCTGGCGCAGGCTTTCAACTCGGTAGGGACCACAATCGGACCGTACTTGGGCGGGATGTTCATCCTCTCGGCCGCGGGAACAACCGCATCGGCGTCCTCGGTGAAACTGCCCTATCTCGGAATCGCGGCGCTTTTGTTCGTGCTCGCGTTTGCCATTTCGATGTTCAAGCTGCCGAAGATCGCGGCCGTGGAAGAGAGCCGGGGACATGAATCTACCGGCTGGCATGACAGCGTGTGGCGGCATCGGCACCTGGTGCTGGGCGCGCTCGGCATCTTTATATATGTAGGGGCTGAAGTTTCAATTGGCAGCTTTCTGGTGAATTATTTCTCGCAGGCCGATATCGGCGGGTTCAGCGAAAAGGTCGCCGCTGGTTACGTCTCGTTCTACTGGGGCGGCGCGATGGTGGGGCGTTTTGTCGGATCGGCGTTGATGCAGAAATTGAAGCCGGGGCTGGTGTTGGGGCTGGCGGGAATCATCGCGTGCGGATTGGTGACAACATCGATTCTCACCACCGGCCACATCGCGATGTGGAGCATCATCGCTGTGGGACTCTTTAACTCCGTGATGTTTCCTACGATCTTCACGCTGGCCATCGATGGTCTTGGCAAACTGACCGGAAAAGGGTCGGGCATTCTCGTGATGGCGATTGTTGGCGGCGCGATTATCCCCGTCATACAGGGCGCGGTGGCGGATCGGATCGGCATCCATACGGCGTTTATTCTGCCGGCGCTCTGTTATCTCTATATCGTGTTCTATGGACTGAAGGGCTCGAAGCATCCGGAGATTGTCGGCGAAGCGGCAGCATGAAGTAATTCGTTCCTTTCCTGTTTTGCGCGGCGTCGATTGCCGCGGCATCAGGGGAGAGCGGCAGACCACGGAGGGCGGATGGACCTATCAATACGCGAAGGGTTCGATTCGCGGTTTCGCCTGACGCATACGCCTTCGGCGTGGACGGTCGATTGGGGATCGTTCGTCGGCGCATTGCGGCATTCTGCGATTCACGTTTCCGAAAACGGGGCCGGCGTATGTCGTAGTCGATGGCAATCCGGGTGGGAGTTCGGTGCAGATTCATCCGGAATGGATGGAGCCGTTCGATCCGCTGGATTGGGGGCGGCGCGTTTACGGAAGGCGATGCGTGGCAGCGGTTGTGGTATGAGGTTCTGGCCCATCAGCTTGTTGTAAAAGATATCCGGCCAGTCGACGATGGAGTCGAGCGCGATGAAGCCGGCGGCAAAACAAGTGCCAACGTCGCCGCCGGCAAGCATCACGAAAGGCTGCATGAGGCTTTTTACTAGTATCGTCTACCTGGCCGTCGTCTCCGTGCAGTTAGTGGACCCCGGATATCGATTAAAGCTTTCCGCGGTTCATCGCTTTACCGATGAATTCGAACACCTTTGGATTTACAAACGGCGTGGTCTGCTGCTGCAAAGGCGCTGGCCAATGTTCACGATCCGACCATGCTTTTCTCAACCCCACACTAACCTCCGCATCGCCGCCTGTGAAGCCCTCAATCAGCTTCCGCCACCTCGCGGCCAAGGCCTGCGACTTCTCATTCGCGGGATCCTCGTCAAGCGAAGCCTCCACGTCTTTAAAAAGTTCGTTCCAAGCCTTGGAAACCTCTTCCTGCATTTCAGGAGTAAATTGCGCTCGGCGCTCCACCAATTTGGCTTGTGCCGGCTCGCTGTAATACTGGTTCAAAAATTCCGCGCTATCTTGCATTTCGATCACCTCGATAATTTTTTTGAGTAACGCAGCGTCAGCCTGCTTGCCGGGAACAACCGACCGCTCGGCGTCCTGGATCGCGCTGATCGCGTGATCCAGCCACCTTCGTTTCTCTTCGAGCGCCTGCCGCTGCGACCGCAACACTTCCGGCAACTCACGAGCATCCCGCTCCAGAATAGACTTGATCTGCTTCAAAGGAATTCCGAGAAACTTCAGCGCCACGATTTGTTCCAAACGCTCCAGATCGCGGATACCGTACAGTCTGTATCCGGAACCGGCGCGCTTCGGGCGCAGCAACCCCAAACGATCGTAATGGTGCAACGCCCGAACTGTGACGCCTGCCAGTTGGGCGAATTCATGCACCCGATATTGCCTACTCACTCCGGATTCCTTTCAAGAACAGAATCGGCCCTGACGTAACGTCAAGGTCAATAGGAAAATTCGAGCAGCCGCTCGAAGGCCACGGCGGCGGATTCCCACGAATGCCGCGCGGCCACGTGCTCCCACGCGGCCTCTGCCAAGAGACGGCGCTCGTCCGCATCGCCGATCAAACGGATGCACGAGTCGGCGAACGCCCGCGGAGTGTCGCCAATCAGGATGTTTTCGCCCGGCGAGACATCCAGCCCCTCGGCGCCAATCGTAGTCGAAACCACGGCAGTACGCGCCGCCATCGCTTCATAGATTTTGAGACGCGTACCCCCGCCGATGCGCAGCGGCACAATGGCGACCTTCGCGCCCCACAGCCACGGCCGAACGTCGTCCACCGTACCCGTGATCCGAATCAGAGCATCGCGCTGCCCCAGGCTCGCGATCTCTTTTCCCGGCTTTCGTCCCACCACCGCGAGAGTGCAGCCCGGGACTTTTTCGCGAATCAGCGGCAACACCTCGTCAACGAACCACATGATGCCGTCGATGTTGGGCATCCAATCCATGGAACCGACGAACACAAGATCGGCTGTAGGTTCGACCGCATGCGGCGGGGTATAAAACGCCACGTCGACGCCAGTGGGCACCGCGCCGATGCGCGTCACTCCGTACGTCTCGCGCATGGTCCGGGCATCGGAGTCCGACACCGCAATCACGCTCTTTGCGGTCTGGCACACGCGACGCTCGTAGGCCGCCATGCGCTTCGCCTGCAGCCGAAAATACGCGCCATGCAGCGGGTTCGGCGCATTCTCTGCGTGCCTTTGCCAGATCACCGCCTCCACGTTATGCTGAAACAGCACTACGCCAGAAAGGTCGCTGAAGTGCGGCGCGGAGCTGAGAAAATCGCACACCACATGATCGAAAGAGCCTTCGCGCCGGAGGCGATCGACCTGCGCGCGCATCTCGTCCGAACAGTACCGGAAAACCGGCACCGGCATCGACGTGAACAGACCGCGCGCGAGTTGTAGCGCGAATGCCGGCGACGTCTTCTCCAGAGGCGCGTGTCGAATCGCGTAAGAGTGTGACGAATATTCATTCGCGCGTGCCGGACCCTCGGGATTCCCGGGATTCCACAATCCGGCGTAATGAACTTCATGCCGGGCGTGGAGGCGTTTGAGCGTCTCTAGCGTGCGGATCTGTCCGCCGCGCGTCGTGGGATGTAGAAAATCGCTGTAAACCCAAAGCAATTTCAGATGGACCAGGCCTCCTGGCCCGTCCAGTCAATCGTAACAGCCGCGATCCCGATCACTCCTGGTCGTCGGGTGGCTTCGATGGCGAGTAATAATCCTGAGGCGACCCGCCAGAGTCCGCATTCTCTCCCGAGAGCGACACGACGTCGTCCACCTCGGCGGCCGGATTGTGTTTCTTGCGATTCTTTGCGCCGTAGCGGGCGGAATCGCGATAGGGATTATCGGGCGCAGTTGGCTCGATACGAAATTCGTCCAAGGGACACCTCCCTGGTTCGATTTGTACATGATATTAAAGACAAAGTAAAGGGTCAGTGCGCGGAATTTGGATGGAAGATCTTATGGATTAGAAAATCCGAGATCTCTCCATCGAGGGTCTGCGTGTTCGGAAGGCCATCGGTAATGTCTGTGTTGAACGCCACGATATATGCGCTCCGGCCCGCCACATCGACAAAGAAGTGACTGATAAAACCGCCCTGCTGGCCGCCATGCCCCACATACAGACGCCCGCCATCTTCATGCAGAAAGAAACTCAGCCCGACCCAATCCCTTCCGGCCGCCGGCTTACCTTGCGAGGGGTCGGTCGAAGTGAGTGGAAGCTGTTTGCGGAACATCTCTTCGAGCGATTCGCGCTTCAACACCTGCTCATATATCTCATTTTTTGGGTCGCCGATCAGGAATCTCAGATACTTCAGCATGTCCGGAATCGGAGCGTTCAAACCGCTGTTTGAGACGGTGATGCCGCTATCGAAATTGAAAGGCGCAGCCTTGATCGCGCCTCCGGCCTGATAGTATCCGGCGGCTCGGTTCTTGAGCAGATAATACGGAGATTGATCGAAGTAGCTGCGATACATCTCGAGCGGTTTCAAGATGTTCTTATCGATATACACTTCATAATCGTCGTCGGTAAGACGCTCGATAATCTGACCCAGGAACACGACTCCAAGATTAGAATAGCTGTGCTTGCTGCCCGGCGGAAACAACACTTCCGTATATGGCAACATAGCTACAATCTGCGACCATTTGGTCGGCTCGAACGGCTCCCACGGTTTGTCGCCGCTCCATGGCCACGTCGGACTGCGAAATCCAGCGCTGTGCGTCATGAGCTGGCGTATTGTGATCGCTTCCACGGGCCCATATGGATCGTGGATGGCGCGCAGCTCCGGTACATATTTCACCACCGGATCGTCCAACTGCAGCATGCCGCGGTCGCGAAGCTGCATGATCGCGATGCCCGTGAAGGTCTTCGTGATTGAGGCCCAGTGGAAGGTAGTATTTTCGTCGACTTTGCGTCCCGTCTCGCGAACCGCGTCGCCGTAATACTCCCGCGAAACCACCTCGCCGTTCTGAATCAGCGCGAAGCTGCTTCCCACGATTCCGTATTTCTTGAGACCGGCGCGATACATGTTCAGAAACGCGTCGAGTTCCGGCGGGGTCGCCGCTCCCGCGGCCGTCGTCGAAAGCAAAAAGAGGATGATGCAGAATCGCATGATTATCGTTATTATCCCTAGATGACGCGCCGTAATTTCCTCGCCAGCTCCGCCGTCCTCGCCGCACCTGCTGTCGCCGCCCCGCGCAAATGGCCGCTTGGGCTGAATACTTACTGTCTCCGCTTCCAGCGCTGGAATGACCGCCAGTTGATGGATTATTGCGTCTCACAGAAACTCGCAGCGTGCTTCCTGCAAGACTCCATCGACCCGGGCCGCATGGATGCCAAGCATTGGGCGGAGGTTCGTGCCTGGTCGAAGGACATGGGACTGCATATGGAAACCGGAGGCGGCGCGATTCTGCCGAAGACCACGGCCGAAATTCCCGAGATGGTCGCGACGCTGCGTAAGAACATCGAGCGCGCCTCCGCCATGGGGTCGCCGATTGTGCGGGCGCTGCTGGCAAGCGATCGTTATCACATGCCGGACGACGGGCCGGTGGAGCGGCACATGGAGACCGGTTTGAAGATTCTGCGCGAAGTGCGCAGCCAGGCGATGGACGCGGGCTTGAAGATCGGCATCGAGAACCACAAAGATTTGCAGGCCTGGCAGACGCGCCAATTCATTGAAGCAGCGGGTAAGGAATTTGTCGGCTCTTATTTGGATACCGGGAATCCGGTGTTCGTGATGGAGGATCCGTGGACCACAATCGACGAACTCGGCCCTTACGCCGTGACCTTTCATTTGCGCGATTCGGTGGTCTATGAACATCCCGGCGGCATCGCGGTGCAATGGGTGCCGCTCGGCGAAGGCACCGTCGATTTCAAGGCGCTCGTCGACCACGCTGCCGCTATTCTTCCGCCGGTTCACATCTACTGCAAGCCGATCACGGGCCGTCCGCCGGAAGTGTTGCCGGTCTACAAACAGGAGTTCTGGACGAAGTGGTTTCCCAAAGCCCGGTCCAGTGATTTCTCACGATTCCTGGCACTCGCGAAGCGCGGAGGACCGTATGAGAAAGGCCAAGTTATGACGGACACGCCGGAGCTTCGCGATACCTACATGGACGCGTTGAAGCGTCAGCAGCTCGAACACATGGAACGTAGCTTAGCTTATTGCCGGAAGCTACTTGTCTCGTAAACCGACAATAAGAGACGACCGCAATCGGCACCCTGCGCTCGGTAACCCTCGCGGCTCTGCAACTCTGTCTGAAAGTAACCGAGCCGCGCGCGTCAGCGAGCGAACGGCGGGGAGCGGTCTCCCCGGAGTTTACGCCATGGCTCCTACAGCATCAGGCTTCGGAACGCTATTCACCGTCTTCAAAATCCGCGACACGATCTGATACGGATCGGCTTCCGAGTTCGGACGGCGATCTTCCAGATACCCCGTGTAACCGTTCTTAACGAAATTAACCGGCATGCGGATCGAAGCGCCACGATCCGAGAGACCATAGCTGAACTTGTCGATCGCCTGCGTTTCGTGCAGACCCGTCAAACGCAGGTGGTTATCCGGGCCGTAAACGGCAATGTGTTCGGGAATGTGCTCTTCAAACGCCTTCATGAGGGCTTCAAAGTACTCTTTACCGCCCACCTCGCGAAGATATTTAAACGAGAAGTTGCAGTGCATGCCCGATCCATTCCAGTCGCCCTTGATAGGTTTGCAATGCAATTCGACATCTACCTCGTATTTCTCACACAGGCGCATCATCAGATAGCGAGCCGTCCAGGTGTCGTCGGCGGCCTTGCAGGAACCTTTCGCGAAGATCTGGAATTCCCACTGTCCTTTCGCGACTTCGGCGTTGATGCCTTCATGGTTGATGCCGGCCGTAAGACAAAGCTCCAGGTGTTCCTCGACGATTTGACGCGCCTTGCTGCCCATGTTCTTGTAGCCAACGCCGCAGTAATATGGGCCCTGCGGCGTGGTCGGATAGCCGTCTTTGGGGAAACCCAGAGGACGTCCATCTTCAAAGAGGAAGTACTCCTGCTCAAGACCAATCCACAAGTCGGGGTCGTCCTCGATCGTGGCGCGCGCGTTTGTGGAATGCGGGGTGCCATCGGGGTGCATCACCTCGCTCAGAACGATATAAGCGTTGTTGCGGCTTCCATCGGGGTACAGCGCTACAGGTTTTAGCACGCAGTCGGAGCTTCTGCCCTCCGCCTGCATCGTGGAACTGCCGTCAAAACCCCACTTGGGTAGATCCGCCAGGGAGGGTGGTTGCGCAAATTCCTTTATCAGCGTCTTGCCGCGCAGGCCGGGAACAGGACGTTTGCCGTCCAACCAGATATATTCGAGTTTGTATTTTGTCATAGGATGTCGGAATTCGTGGATTGAGTCACTCAAACGCCGGACTCTCGGTTTGATTAGCGACGGAGCTTCACAGTAACAGCCGACAGGGGCGCCAAATGAATTCGCGGAAAGCTAATCGCGGTCTCACGGAAGTTGGCTTGGGGCACAGCGATCACCGCATTCCACGCGGAATTTGCAGCGTGGCCCGTCCAACATTCTTAAGAGTATGGATTATAGTATAGCCTCGCGGCAAGCGTTTTTTGCGGCGCTGGTTATAGCTTTTTTCTATGGGCTGGATATCGGGACGTGATAGGACCTACACTTGGACAGACAGATAACAGGAGAGGTTGGTCACAATTGCTGCGCAACCCTAGCTTGATTGATGTCCCAGCGGGCTCATCAAGGGTGGAAGAGAATTCGTTCGATGTCTGAGAAGCCCAGCGTGCATCGGGCTATTGGCGGCACGGCGGCGTGGCGCCGGCTCGCGGTGGCCTTTTACTCTCGCGTGGATCGCGATCCGCTGCTTCGTCCACTTTTTCCCGGTAAGACTCTTCACTGCGCCATCGAGGAGTTCACCGCCTTTCTGGCTCAGCTCTTCGCTGGCCCCATCGAAGATACGCAACGCCGTTGGTGGTTGAGCCTCCGGGAATCGCACCTTCGCTTCCGGATTCGGCACCAGGAAAAGTTGGCCTGGATGGAGAACATGGTCAACGCTATCGATGACGCGCGCATTGAGGAGCCTCTGCGCAGCGCCTTACGCGAATTCTTTGAGCACTCGTCCGCATATGTCGTCAACAGCGGCGAAGCGGTTCACGCCGCGGAATCCAGTGACCCACCCCTTGACGCCATCCGCCAGGAGATCGCACAACGGTGGGAGGCGCAACGCACGCTCGACGAGGCTGTGGCGGCCGTGCGCGCAGGCGAGGCCGATCGTGCCATCGCCGCCGCGGAAATCGTCCAACGTAACCGCTCCGTTTTTGCAGGCCTGCTCGCGCTGATGATGGGCGGCCGCAATGCGGCGCTGCTGCGCTATGTCCAAGAAAGAGTGATTCACGACACTGCGCTCGTGCGGGAACGATATGCTGGCCGCACGTTATTACACGAGGCGTCTGCTCAGGGCAATCTGGCGATGGTGGAGCTGCTTCTGCGCCTTGGCGCCGATCAAAACGCCCAGGATGGGGGCGGTCACACTCCGCTGTATTGCCTGGCGAACGAGTTCAGGACCACGGGCGGTGGAGACGTTGTCCGCGTTCTCGCCCAGCGCGGCGCGAATATCGACGCTCACGACGGCGTCAAACATTGCACTGCTTTGCACATGGCGGCCCGGCGGGGCAACCTGGAGATCGCCGAGGCATTATTGGATTGCGGCGCCAGAATCGATGCCCGGGATTCTCTGGGCGACACCCCACTCCGGCGTGCGGTCAATTGCGGCCGGATTCAGGTGGCCGCGCTACTGCTCTCGAGAGGAGCCGACGTACACTCAAAGGGGAACAAGGGCCTGACGCCGTTGCAGGCGGCTCGAACCAGTGCGATGAAACAGCTTCTGCGGTCCGCTTGTTAGTTGTAAAAATTGAAACTCCCTCCTACGTTTACCGGAGGAGGGAGCGCTTACTGAAAGAGTGAGATGACCGGCTGAACCTTAACGGGTCAGCCGCAACTCGGGGTGCTCGTGCTCGTGGTCCTGTTTATTCGGATTCTGAGCCTGCTTCTTCGGCTTTTGCTCCTGGGGGGTCCCGCGACCTTGCTTCTTCGGGTCTTGCTTATTAATCTTAGTGTTCATACGTGGAACACTCCTTTCTCTTCTTGGATACCATATCGGCAGGCCAAAGTCACCGCGTGGAAGTCCCAGTGCGCGGCGATTATTAACCTGGGCTCAAACCACGGCCGCGATACACCCACGAAGGAGAACAACATGTCGACGATCCCGCCGGACAGCCCCCAACGCCATCTGACGCTCGTGCAACCCGATAACCTTCCACACATCGGTCTGGTCGGCGATACCTACACCATCACCGTGACGGGCGAGCACACCGCTGGACGCTTTTGCGTAATCGATATGCACATCCCGCCGGGCGGCGGACCGCCCCCGCATCGGCATGACTTCGAGGAAACTTTTATCCTGCTCGAAGGCGAGATGCAGGCAACCTTCCGCGGCAAGAAGTCGATCGTGCGCGCCGGCGACACACTGAATATTCCCGCCAACGCTCCCCATCAGTTTCACAACATCTCCGCCGAGCCGGTACGAATGCTCTGTATCTGCTCTCCCGCCGGACAGGAGAAATTCTTCATCGAGGTTGGGGTACCGGTGGCCACGCGCACCACAGCCCCGCCGAAGCTGGATGAAAAAGAGGAGGCCGCATTTATCGCGAAGGTGAAAGCGCTCGCACCCCAGTACCGCACGGGACTACTTCGCGAGGCGTAGCCGGCCGGGCCCGACTCCCGCGGGCGCTAGACAGACCGGCCCACCAGTCCGAAGTAAGAAGCCGACGCAAGCATATGGCGGTCGTTAGTCCAGACATCGCATTCTCCGGTCTCTTGTGCCGTGACCAGGTGAACCGCGTCGGCTGTGCGTAGGAAGAGATCGGGCGGAGCTGAAATAATCAGGGCACTGGTTCTCCGCAGCAAAGCTTCGTGAACGGGAATGAGCTTCCAAAGGCCCTCCTGCACGTGCCGGTAAAAACGGGAGGAAAGCTCATGGGCGTCACTTGGCGATATTGAGCCTTCGCGCAAACGCCGATGAATTACGCCGTGGTACTCGGCCAATGCCCATACCGAAGAATAGATTGTATCGGCTCTTCGGACCAGTTCGCGAACACGGGGAGATTCGGGCTCACTGAAATAAAACTTGGCGATATAGGAACTGTCCAGATACACGATGTCTATCGATTGCGATCTTCTTCGATAATCTTCGAACTGTCGCCGACTTGCGGCATGCGATCCCAGATTTCTCGCATGGCTTCGAATATCAGGGCTTTCTTGTCGGCAGGAATGCTCGAAGCTGCGGTAACCGGCCGCAGTTCCGCGACGGGTTCGCCACGGCGTTCGATTATGATAACGCCGCCTTCGGCAGCCTCTCGTACAAGCTCCGAAGTATGAATGTGAAGTTCACGGACTGACGTTTTCCGCATGAGCTACAGTGTAGCACAATTCACGCGGCGAAACGATTGCCCATCCGGTGGCTCGATTGCCTTCTACGGTTTTGCAGCCAGCACTTTGCGGCACCACGCCCGCAGCAGAGTCCTGCGGCTGAGCGACATGTCGCGAGTGCGTGGCATGTAGCCGCCCGTCATCCAGATCGATTGCTCCGTGCGTGCAACGATCGCGCTGGCGTACTTCGCCACCGCCGTCTCCGAGTTCAGCGGAATCACCTGGTTCATGGCCGGGTAGAGCAGATAATAAGTTCGCAAGACGTGTTGGTAAACAACGTCGAAGGTCAACGAATCGTTGCCCATAGGTTCCGCTGCATGCGGATCGACATAATATTGGCTGAAATCGACGTCGTTTGGCAGGATGCGAAGGCTGATTGCCGGATAGTTGGTGATGTACGGCGGATTCATGAATGTGCTGTAGCTGGTGGGTGGCGCCTCCGCCGCGTCGATCGAGAATGTGAACAGGAAATTTCCGGGTTGCGACGTGTCCACCACGATCGGCTGGCCCGGCTTGAAGTTCGTGGCGAGCGGCACGGCGTTGCCTGGCGCTTCCAGTGGAATCGATCGATACTGCCACACGGTTATCGCCGGACAGTGTGCGGCGGACAGCTCGCGGCCACGGCGGTATACGTGAACCGTGGCGTGTTCCTCGCTGCCTTGGTTGCGAAACAATTCGCCGCTGCCGTGTTGTTCCGTGTAAATGCCCTGCTGATTGGAAACAAAGTAATGACCGGTTTCCTGCAGGACATTGCCCAGCGCGGGATTCGAGCTCTGCAGAGTAAACGACGCGTCGGGGTCCTTCAGGATTTCTTGCGCGGCGGCGTTGCCGGAAATATCGAAGTCGAAGATCCAGCCACTCCGATTGCCCGCGGCGACATTGGTGTAGTCCACCGCTCCGATTACGGTGCTGCCGCCGGCCGCTGACACGACGAGCGAAACTGGCCCGAAATCGAACTTCGGATCGGGCAAGCCGGGATTGCCCTGGTAGTTCTCCGGAAACGTTCCGATGAAATCGGCCGAGATGACGTTGTTCTTCTGCTGGAGCACTCCGGGTGCAAGCGCGATGGGCCCGCCGCCGGCATTGTTCTTGGCTTTCGGCGGGCTCGGGATCGTCGCGGTGTTGGCGGCCATCAGACGGCCAACCGGTCCCGTGAAAATCGTTTCGCGATCGTACAGCGGGGCGAACGTTCCCGCTATCTGGACGGTCACCGGATTGGTCTTTCCCTCCTTGTACAGGGTCACGATTTGCGCGTTGTCGGTGATGGAAATCGGACGATACAGGTAATAGCGGAAGATGACACCCGCGACATCGGGGGCCTCGAATCCAGGCAGATTAATGGTCGTTTTCGGACCCCTGCGCATAACGTGGTAGACGTAGCCGCCAGCGCCGGCATCCGCGGTGAGATTTACATTGCGGTAGAAGTTGAGCCATTGGCACGCGCCCTTACTTGGCGCGCCGCTGAGGAACGTCGTGCCGCCCGCTGCCAAAGTAATGTTGTCGAAGAAAAACTGGGTCGAAGGTGGCGACCCTTCGGAGTTTACGTCCGTGATCACACCGTAGAATGTGAGTGCGGCCCCGATCAGGTTCGATGGCGCCGTTGCCTTGGCCTGAACGCCTACCGTCGAAACGGAGAGAGGCGATGCATCCATGCCGCCGTAGTAATTCCATTCGGCGGGAATGGTCGTCGCCGTCTGGCCTGGGCTGCCCACCACATCCACCGTCTGAACCTGCTGCGCCCAGGCGATGAAATCGGCATCCGACATTCCATAGGTGCGCGGTTCGACTTTCTTGGAATCGATCAGGCCGAGCGGTTGGCCCTTGTACGTGAAGTTAGCGGCATAATCGTCGTTGTTGGCGGTTCCGGGGCTGAGTTGGATCGTTCCAACGAAATTAATGCGCGGGTAGTCGAAAAGGCTCATAAGTTTGTGACACTTTCGATGCTAAGTACGGGCGAAGACCCCCGTGAAATTATACACAAGTGCTACACTCTGCGCGGGCGCGGTACTCAAACAACGCGAGAACAGAGGAATGGGAGTCTCCAAGCGGCTGTCCTATAATGTCGGAATGCTACACCTGACGGTGCTCTGTGCCGCTGCTGTTTCTCTTGGGCTCGCCTGTATGGCGCAGGTACCTCGGACACCGGACGTTGAAGCTCAACGGGCCGCGATGAAGAAGCTCAGCTTTATGACAGGCAGTTGGTCGGGTGAAGCCTCGGTTCTCCGTGGTCCGGGTCTTTTCGTCGCTTTGTCCCAGACGGAGGAAGCACAATTCAAGCTCGATGGTTTAGTGTTGATGATCGAGGGTGTCGGCCGAACGAAATCCGATGGCAAACTGTCCCTGCAAGCTTTGGGGTTGATTTCTTTCGACGATGAGCGCGGGACCTACCGGATGCGAGCTTTTAACGACGGGCGATGGCTCGAAACCGACGTGAAACTGGTTGAAGGGGAGAGCGCCATAACTTGGGGCTTCACTCTGGGTGAGATGAGAACGAATTCGTTGCTGCGCCTTAATGAGAAGGGCGAATGGACCGAACTGACCGAGTTGACTATCGGCGCCCAACCTCCCCAGAAACTCATGGATCTCACGGTTCGCCGCGTTTTGGGAAAATGAACTTCCGCTCAGCGGCCGCTTTGACTCGTGGTGCGGAAATGCTTGGCGCAAGCGCGGGTTCAGACATTCGTCTAGGAGGATACGCACTCGATCATTTGGGCTTTGGCCAGTTCAAGAAATTGAACGGCTGCTCTCGCGTGACCGTCGAGAAGTCGCGAAGGAAGTTGTCTAGAGTGTCACTCTCCTCGATATAATCGAGCAGGGTTTGGACGGGAACGCGCGTACCCGTGAAGCAGGGTGTGCCATGCATAATCTCGACGTTCACCGAAACCACGCTCGCGAGGCTGGCCTTTTGTTCTATGGTCACATCCATACCGTAAGCTATAACTGGCGTTAACGCAAGTCAGGCGCGAAGGGAGTACGCTTTAGGGTGCTTTAGGGTGATGCGTCTGGCGCGGGGCTTTTGATGTGGAGGCAGGAATTTGACTTCCGGTTCCGGCTCGGCGGCGCCACGTAGTCCGTCAGAATGATCGCCATAAGACAGATGACAACGTCTCGAGCCGTCAATACCTATGTGGTCATTACGAACCTCGTGGGTTCCGGAATCGCAGGAGCTCAAGATGCATCAGCACCGCAAGGCATGTACTGCGGTGGTAACGAAATGATCGTGTCGGCTGAACCCATTAGGGCGGCCAAGGTAACAGGAACAGTTCTTGATCCGACAGGCCTGGAACTTCCGAACGCCAGGATTCAATTACAACTCAAAGGGTCGAATTCCATCCTTTTGGACATAACCGCCGACGCGAAAGGTCGGTTCCACCTCCCTAAGTTGCAAACGGCAGCTTACTGGTTAGGTATTTCAAGGGCAGGCTTCAACCTTCATGTGTGGGATTTAAGGATAACGAGGTCTGGTGGAACCGTCAGGCTAAAAGCCAAGCTCACATTCGGGAACTGACTCGCGCTCAACAAGAAAGGCGGACCTTTCGGCCCGCCTTCAACAATCTAAATCAACCTAACGATTATTCCGCCAGCGTCGGCTCTTCCCCCGGCTCTTCCGTCAACCCACCCGAGTAAACCGTCCGAGCGTCTTCGTCGTACATCGACAGGTCGGTCGACAGCGCCTCTTCTGGGATCGGCTCCTCTTCCACCACATCCTCGCCGGCGATCTTCACGGAACGATAGTATTCCATGCCGGTGCCGGCCGGGATCAGGCGGCCCATGATGACGTTTTCCTTCAGGCCGCGGAGGTAGTCTACCTTGCCGTTGATGGCGGCTTCGGTGAGTACTCGCGTAGTTTCCTGGAAGGATGCAGCCGAGATGAACGAGTCGGTCGAGAGCGAAGCCTTGGTGATTCCGAGCAGCACCGGTTTACCGGTCGCCGGACGTCCACCCTGGTCCACCGTTCGCGCGTTCTCTTCGCGGAACTTGAACTTGTCCACAACCTCTTCGGGCAGGAACTCGGTGTCGCCAATTTCTTCCACCTTCACCCAGCGCATCATCTGACGAGAGATGACTTCCAGGTGCTTGTCGTTGATATTGACGCCCTGCAGACGATAGACCTCTTGAATCTCATTCACGAGATATTTCTGCAGGGTTGCGAGGACCGTCCATCAGCGGATCGCCCGCCCGGACGCGCTCGCCTTCCTGCACGTTGATGTGCACGCCGCGCGGCATGGAGTATTCGCGGACTTCGCCATCGTCGCCGATGATCGAAATCTTGCGCTGTCCCTTACTCACTTCGCCGTACTTCACGGTGCCGTTGATCTCCGCGATGATCGCCGTCTCACGCGGCTTGCGCGCTTCGAACAGCTCCACCACGCGAGGCAGACCGCCCGTGATGTCCTTGGTCTTGGTGGTCGCGCGCGGGATTTTCGCTAAAACATCGCCCGCGTGGACTGTTTCGCCATCGTTCACCATCAAGTGAGCGTGGGTCGGCATGAGGTAGCGCTTTTCATCGGCGCGCCCGCCGCCTTCCGGCCTGACCATGATCATTGGGATGCGCTTTTCATCGGGCGAATCCGTCACAACCCATTGCGACATGCCGGTGATTTCGTCAACCTGCTCCTGCAGCGAAATGCCTTCGTGCAGATCTTTGAAGTGCACCGGACCGCTCACTTCGGTCAGGATCGAGAAGGTGTAGGGATCCCATTCGGTCAGGACCTGGTTGGCCTTCACGGGTGCGCCGTCCTCGAAGAGGATCTTCGCGCCGTACACCACCGGGTAGCGTTCGCGCTCGCGGCCCTTTTCGTCGAGCACCGCGATGATGCCGTTGCGATTCATGGCGATCAACTCGCCCTTCGCATTGCGGACCGTGATGATGTTGAGGAACTTCACGAAGCCGCCGGTCTTGGCATCCTGCTTCGATTGTTCGCTCGATCCGGTAGCCGTGCCGCCGACGTGGAACGTGCGCATGGTGAGCTGCGTTCCAGGTTCGCCGATGGATTGCGCCGAGATAATTCCAACCGCTTCGCCGCGTTCCACCAGCCTGCCGGTCGCGAGATTGCGGCCATAGCAAAGCTTGCAGACGCCGCGTTTCGATTCGCAGGTCAGCACCGAACGGATTTTTACGCGCTCAATGCCGGCCGCTTGAATCGCAGCCGCCAGGTCTTCGGTGATCTCCTGATTCACATGGACGATCACGTTGCCTTCGTAATCGAGCTGGTCTTCGAGAGCGACGCGGCCGACGATGCGGTCGCGCAACGGCTCGATGATTTCGCCCGATTCGATGATGGGCTCGACGTAGATTCCGTCGCCGGTTCCGCAATCGGTGTCGGTGACGATCACGTCCTGCGCCACGTCGCAAAGGCGGCGGGTCAGGTAACCGGAATCGGCCGTCTTCAAAGCGGTGTCGGCCAGACCCTTGCGGGCGCCGTGCGTCGAGATGAAGTATTGCAGCACGTTGAGACCTTCACGGAAGTTGGCCGTGATGGGGCTCTCGATGATTTCGCCGGATGGTTTGGCCATCAGTCCGCGCATACCGGAGAGCTGGCGGATCTGCTGTTTCGATCCGCGCGCGCCGGAGTCGGCCATGATATAAATCGGGTTGAGATAGCGGCCGGTTCGGTCGTCCTCTTCCATCGATTTAAACATTTCGTCCGAAACGCGTTCCGTGACCTTCGACCATATTTCAATGATTTTGTTGTAGCGTTCGCCCTGGGTGATGGCGCCTTCCTGATACTGCTGCATCACCTCGATGACGGCCTTTTCGGCGTCCTTCACCAGCTTTTCCTTCGACTGCGGAACAACCATGTCGTCGATGCCGATGGAGATTCCGGCGCGGGTCGCGTAGAGGAACCCGAGCTTCTTCACCTCGTCGAGCATTCCGACGGTGATCTGCAATCCGAACTTCAAGTAGCAGTAGGAAACGAGCTGTGAAAGACCCTTCTTCTTGAGCAGTCCATTGACGAA
>JBEKUT010000072.1:0-21070 GCA_049514735.1 Bryobacteraceae bacterium | reverse complement strand
GGAGACTTCGACCTCGCCGCCTTCCAAAAAGCCTGGGAGAAGGCCATGGAACGGCACGCTATCCTGCGCACGTCGTTTCTCTGGGAAGACCTTGAAGAGCCCCTGCAGATCGTCCACAAACACGTTCCCGTTCCTCTCACGTTCGAAGACTGGGCCGCGCTTCCCGATCCCGGGCAACAGCAGCGCCTCGCAATCGAATTAAACAATGAGCGCTCCAAACCCTTCGACCCCCTGGCCGCGCCGCTCTTCCGTCTAAGACTGATCGCGGGTGGTCCGCTGAAACGCCACCTCATCTGGTCGTATCATCACGTTCTTCAAGACGGCTGGAGCGGTCCGCTTCTATTGAAGAACGTCATGCAGGGATACGACGCTTATCATCGCGGCGTCACGCCCGTCTTTGAACCCGCCGCTCCTTATAGTGACTACATCGCATGGCTGCAGCGACAGGACCAGACCGCCGCTGAGCGATTCTGGCGTTCCGAAGTCGGGGATGTCCACGCGCCCACCGCTCTTCCAGCCGCAAATGACGATCCGGCGGAGAGCGGTCCAAGCTACGGTATCCTGCGCACCCGTCTGAGCGCCGAAGAGACCACCCAGATCGAGACGATGGCGCGCAAACACCAGCTCACGCTAAACACGTTGACGCAAGCCGCCTGGGCTTTACTCATCAATCGCTACAGTGGCGAGTCGGACATCATATTCGGTGCAACTGTCTCGGGACGTCCCGCGGAATTGAAGGGAGCGGACCAGACGGTCGGCCTGTTCATCAACACACTGCCAGTTCGCACACGGATCGATCCCGCACAAACCGCCGGCGATTGGTTGCGCGCGCTGCAGGATCGCCAGGCGGAAGCGCGGCAATTCGACTACGCGCCATTGGTGCGCATCCAATCCTGGACCGCTCTTCCGCGCGGCACGCCTCTTTTCGAGAGCCTCCTGATCTTCGAGAACTACCCCGTCAAAGCATCTCTCCGCGAGGTAAAAGGCGAACTGGCCATCTCCTCGGTCCAAAGCAAAGAGCAGACGAACTTCGCGCTCACCATCGAGGCCGTCCCCGCAACGGAGTTCTCTCTCCGAATTGGTTACGATGCTCGCCGCTTCAGTACTGCCGGCATCGAAAGAATGCTGCAGCATTTGAAAAACGCGTTGCTGAATCTCGCGCGTCATGCAGACCGGCCCGTCGCAGAGCTGGACCTCCTCACGCCAGCCGAGCGCGAAACGCAACTCAAAACTTGGTCGCGTGGCCCCGATACCGATGACCAATGCGTCAGCGTGTTGGATCTCTGGAATCGGCAATGTCACAAGACACCGGATTTGACCGCCGTGGAGCATGCAGGAAATCAATCCCTCTCCTACGCTGACCTCGACCGCCGCTCCAATCAACTCGCGCGTTTTCTTCAACGCCTCGGCATAAGAGCGGGAGATGTCGTCGCCGCATGTTGCGGCCGCACGCCACAGCTCATCGAGAGCATTCTCGGCATATGGAAAGCCGGCGCAGCCTACGTCGTGCTCGAAGAAAAATATCCGGATGAACGTTGGCGCTTCATCATAGACGACACGGCCGCGCGGCTCGTTCTCTGCATCGCGGAAACGACTCCTCGCCTGCTAACTGCCGCGGGCGACGCGCGCCTCGTCATGCTCGACGAAGAGTGGGACGATATCCAACGCGAAAGCTCGGATCCGCTCGAGTCGAGTCGCCATCCCGAAAGCTGTTCCTACGTTGTTTACACGTCGGGATCGACGGGCACGCCGCGCGGAGTCATGGTCCGCGACGCCGGGCTCGGCAATGTCACCCAAGCCGTAATCGCCCATTATGGACTCGGACCATCGCACCGCCGTCTTCAATTCGTCTCTCCCGGCTTCGACGCGTTTGGAGAAGAAATTTTCCCGCTCTTGTGTAGCGGCGGGACTCTCGTCGTGGGTTACGATCCCACTGCGATGACGACTGCGGATTTGTTGCGGACGCTCCGAACGGAACGCATTAACGCCGTCCACATGCCGCCCAGCTATTGGCACGCACTCGTCGACGAAGCTGCGGCCAACCCGCAATCCCTCCCTCAGGATCCCTTGCTCCTGGTGACCGGAGCGGAAATCTCTTCTCCCACGCAATTATCGAAGTGGATGAAGCTGTTCCCCCCCGGTTCCCGCTGGATAAACGAATACGGCCCAGCGGAGGCGACAATAACGTCAACCCTCTGGCAGGCGCCCTCGGGTAGCGATTTGAACGAACTGTCCCGCATCTCCATCGGACGCCCGCTCGCCAACGTTCGAACTTACATCCTCGACGATAATATGACGCTAGCGCCCGCCGCCGTTGCCGGTGAGCTTTACATCGGCGGAACTGGCTTGACGCGTGGCTATCTCAACCGCCCGAACCTGACGGCTGAAAGATTCATCCCGGACCCGTTTGGCGCCTCAGGGGAACGCCTCTATCGCACCGGCGACCTCGCCAGGTATCTTCCGGATGGCAAGATCGAGTTCGTAGGCCGCAAAGATCGGCAGGTGAAACTGCGTGGCTATCGCATCGAACTCGGTGAGATTGAGTCCGTGCTGCGCAAGCATCCCGCGGTTCGCGATGTCGTGGTGCATGCATGCACGGTGGCCGAAGCCGACAAACGTCTCGCAGCCTATTTGGTTCCGGCCACGGACTCCATCCCATCCGCGGCCGACCTCCGCGCCTGGCTGAAGCAGCGCTTGCCCGAATACATGATTCCCTCCGCGTGGGTGCTGCAATCGGAGCTCCCGCGTGGACCGCACGGCAAATTAAATCGCGACGCTTTGCCTCCTCCTGTTTGGGAGGGTTCCGGCGACGCCGCCGGCGAGTTGACCACGGACGCGCAGCGCAAACTCGCCGCGATCTGGACCGAAGTACTCCACGTCGATGCGATCGGCCCTGGCGACAACTTCTTCGAACTAGGCGGCCACTCCCTTCTCGCCACGCAGTTAGTCTCCCGCATCCAACAGTCGTTCGGCGTCGCGATCCCACTCAGCGAGGTATTCGACAAGCCTTCGCTCGCGGCCCTCGCCGTAACGATCGAGGCTGCCGTCAATACTGGGGACGGCGAAATAGCCCAGCTCTTAGACGAACTCGAAACACTCTCCGATGAAGAGGCGCAGAAACTCCTGTACGAAGCCCAGACACATTCCTGAAAGCGCAACGTCCGCGAGCCCGCCTAACGTTTTTCCCCGGCCCTCCGCGATCCGCGCGACGTTGTTTTTCCGAGCCGTGACCGGCAGGGAGCGGTGCTCGCACATCAGACAGAGACGGTCGCGATCCTTTAAGCGCGTGTGTTCCAAAACTCCTAGAAAACTGACCCATCCATCATGAACGATCTTGCGAACCGCCTCGCCCGCCTCTCACCCGAAAAGCGCGCGCTGCTTGACCTGAAGAGAAAAGATATCGCTCTTCCCGTCGGCGTCTCTCAAGTAATCCAACCACGCCGCCCCGCGCTCCACGAGCCTCTCTCTTTCGCCCAACAGCGACTGTGGTTTCTCAGCCAGCTTGAGCCCGCGAGCGCCTTCTACAACATCGCCGAGGCGATCCGCATCGAGGGGCCGATGTCCCTGCCCCACCTGAATACCGCTGTGTCGCGCCTCATGGACCGGCACGAAATCCTGCGCACGCGCTTTCTCACCGTCGCCGGCGTAGGCGTTCAAAAAGTTCTCCCAACCCAGAATGTTGAAGTGCCCGTAACCGGCATTAACCCAGCCTCGCTGTCAGAGCGGGATGCTCTGATAAGATCCATCGCACGCGAAGAAGCGCGCGTACCTTTCGACCTCCCAAACGATCCTCCACTGCGCGTCCGTGTCCTGCGCCTCGCCGAGGACGACCACATCGTCCTTTTGACGATTCATCACATCGCCAGCGATGGCTGGTCGATGGGCATTCTCATTCGCGAGCTGAGCATGTTCTATCTCGCCGCGCGGAACGGAGAATCGGACCCTCTGCCGCCCCTGCCCGTGCAGTACGCGGACTTCGCCGTCCACCAGCGCATTTGGCTCCAAGGCGACACGCTCGCTCGCAACCTCGACTATTGGAAAAGCCAGTTCGAAGGCGATCTACCCGTGCTCGATTTGCCGCTCGATCGTCCGCGGCCGGCCTTCCAGCGCTTCGAAGGGGCGCATGAAACGCGAATCTTCAGCCCCGTTCTACACGGGGAGATGAAAGAGCTGTGCCGCTCCGAAGGCGTCACTCCCTTCATGCTCTCGATGGCTGCGTTTCAGGTCCTCATAAATCGCTACACCAATCAACGCGATATCGTCGTCGGCACGCCCATAGCCGGCCGGCTCTACCCTGAACTCGAGCCGCTCATCGGGTTCTTCGTCAACACCATTGCGATTCGCACGAAACTGGAATCGAACGACAGCTTCCGCTCTCTCTTGCGGCAAGTGCGCCGCACCAGTCTCGGTGCGTTCCAACACCAGAGCCTGCCCTTCGAGGTGCTGATCGACGAATTGCACCTCACCCGCAGCACCTCGCAGTCGCCGTTATTCCAAACCATGTTCGTGTTCCAGAACATCCCTCCGAAGCAACCCGTCGGCGTCGGATTGCGAATTACGCCGTTCCCGCTCGCCTCGGAGTCCGCCAAATTCGACCTCACCATGTCGATGGCCGAAGGGCGTCAGGGCCTATCGGCAAGCTTGAACTACAACGTCGATCTCTTTGAACGCGACACCATCGTCCGAATGCTGGCGTCCTTTGAAGCGATCCTCGAAACTGCACTCGCAGCGCCTGATCGTCCCCTGAACCGCCTGAATTTGCTTCCTCGCGACGAACGCACCACGCTGCTAACAAAGTTTTGTGGACCCCGGGACGACCCAGGGTACATCGATGTCATCGAACAATTCGAGCGTCAGGCGTTTCAAACACCCGACGCAATAGCGTTAGACGGTCCGGATTGCGAAATCACCTACTCTGCGCTCTTTCGGCGCGTCGAACAAATCGCCGCGCAGTTGCGTGATGCGGGTGCCGGAGCAGATAGCTGCGTCGCTGTCCCGTCTGCGCGGACCATCGAGTTTGTCACGCAGACGCTCGCCGTATTAAAAGCTGGCGCGGCATACGTGCCCCTTGACCTTACGCTGCCTCGACAACGACGGGAGACGATGCTGGCGGATCTCGCGGCGGCTGGACTTGCCGTACTCCGCTCGGATTCCCCGGCGAAACTGCCAACAGAGGCCGCGTCGTTCCCTCCCGCCGATCCCGAGCAGTTGTCTTACATCGTCTTCACCTCGGGTTCATCGGGCGTACCCAAAGGTGTGATGGTCACTCGCGGCGCGTTGTCACGGCGCGTAACGGCTCAAGTCGAGAAGTACGGCATTGGCAGCGCTCATCGCATGTTGCAATCGGTAGCGCCCAGCTTCGATGCCTTCGCCGAAGAGGTCTTTCCCGTCCTTTGCGCCGGCGGAACATTGATCCTGGCGGGTGACGAAATCGACACCTTAGACGCCTGCCGCCGCTACGCCGCAAACGCGTTGCACATGACGGCTGCGCTGAGCGCACCGGTTTACGATAGTTTCGCCGCCGGTCGCAACAACCTCGCGCACGCTATCGATCTTTTCATCGTGGGAGGCGATCGTACATCTCCGGACCAGCTTCGTAAGTGGGCGCATCTCGCACCGCAGAGCAGGTGGATGAACGCCTACGGTCCATCCGAAGCGACCATCACCGCAGCCGTGTGGGAAGCCCCGCTCAACAACGCTAGCGAGCTCGAGTCTTTATGGCGCATCCCGATAGGACGTCCGCTTCCCAACACGCAAGTCTACGTCCTGGACCAGGAGATGGAACCCCTGCCAACCGGCGCCGCTGGCGAGTTGTACATCGGCGGAGCCTGTCTGGCGCGAGGATACCTGAATCGTCCCGATCAGACCGCCGCGTCCTTCGTCCCCGATCCCTTCGGCGCCCACGGCGGCCGTCTCTATCGCACCGGCGATCTGGCCCGCTTCCTTCCCAACGGCAACCTCGAATTCCTTGGCCGCAAAGACCAGCAGGTCAAAATCCGCGGTTACCGCATTGAGCTCGCTGAGATTGAATCCGCTCTTCGCGCCTGCCCCGGCATTGCCGACGCCGTAGTCGATGCCCGCCAACTCGCCCCCGGTGACAAACGTCTCGTCGCCTACTTCGTCGCCGCTGAAGAGCCAGTCCCTTCCACAGTCCTCTCTAGCGGTGACCTGCGCCGCTGGCTCAAGGACCGCCTTCCCGAATACATGATCCCCAGCGCCTTCATCGCGCTGACCGCCCTGCCCCGCAACGCTCACGGCAAACTGGATCGCGACGCTTTGCCGCCGCCGGCCTGGGGCGAGGCCGAGCCTGACGCGGGAGCCGAACCATCTACCGATGCCGAGAAAATCCTAGCCGGCATCTGGAGCGAAGTGCTGCGCGTCCCGCACGCCGGCATCCACCAGAACTTTTTCGAACTCGGCGGCGATTCCATCCTCAGCATCCAGATCGTGGCGCGTGCCCAAACTCAAGGACTGCGCATCACCGTCAAACAGCTATTCCAGCATCAGACCATCGCCGAACTGGCGGCCGTCGCCGAACACTGCACCACCGCAGATGCGGACAGCTCGCAGGCGCCCGTCAGTGGATCGGTCGAACTGACCCCCATCCAGCAATGGTTCTTCGAACAGAACTGGAACGAACCCTGGCACTTCAATCAAGCCGTTCTACTGAACTGCGTTGAGCCCCTGAACGAAGATGGTCTTCGAGCCGCCGTCGCCGCTCTGGTGCACCATCACGATGCCCTGCGCACTCGCTTTCAGTTCGATCCAGGTGAATGGCTTGAACGGCTTCAGGAGACAATCGCGCACAGCGCGCACGACGCCCTCGTCATGGAACAAGTGAGCGGTTCGGCCGAGTTGGAAGAGCGCGCCGCTCACTGGCAAAAGCAGTTCGATCTCACCAGCGGATTGCTTCTGCGCGTCGTGCTGTTCCGCATGAGCCGCGGCGAAACGGATCGCGTCTTGCTCATCGCTCACCACTTGGTGGTCGACGGTGTTTCCTGGCGCATTTTACTCGAAGACTTGGAGCACGGCTACGCGCAATGGCGTCAGAGTCAAGAGATCGAGCTGCCCGCCAAAACCGCCAGCTTCCAGCGCTGGGCGGCGCATCTCAAACAACAGGCCACCAGTCCCGCCGTGGAAGCGGAGTGGCCTTACTGGGAACAGCAATGCGCCTCCGATCAGCTTCCAGACAACCGCGCCGAACCCGAACAGATCGCGACGGTCTCCCTGCAATTAGACGAAGAGGCCACCCGTGCTCTCCTCCAGGATGTGCCACCCGTCTATGGCACCCAAATTAACGATGCGCTCCTGACAGCCTTGACCGAAGCGCTCGGCACAGACGGCCAACTCACCGTCGAACTGGAAGGGCATGGACGCGATGAAACCGCCGGCCTCAACATCACTCGCACGGTCGGTTGGTTCACCGTGCAATATCCCATCCGTCTCGACACGCACCACACCGGCGACATCGCAGACAAACTAAAATCCACCAAAGAGCAACTTCGCAGCGTGCCCGGCGGAGGCCTGGGCTATGGACTCCTGCGCTATTGCGGAGCAGACCTGGAACGCCGCAAAAACCTGCGCCACCGTCCCAAGGTCAGCTTCAATTATCTCGGACAACTCGATAGCACCCTGCCGCGCGAAAGCCTGTTTCAGGCCGCCCGCGAAAACAAAGGCCCCACCCGAAGTGCCGGCGTGACCCTCACGAACGACTTCATTGTTACCGCAAACGTCATGTCCGGCCGCCTCCGCGTTTGGCTGACCTACAACGCCGCCAAACACCAGGCCGAAGAAGTTGAAGCAGTGGCCTCGCGCTTCACCTCCACTCTTCACGCCATCGTCGAGCATTGCCACCGGCCCGACTCCGGTGGCTACACGCCATCCGACTTCCCGCTGGCTAAACTCGCCCAGCATCAGCTTGATCGTTGGTTCCCCGGACGCCGCCACATTGAGGACATCTATCCGCTCTCCCCCATGCAGCAGGGACTCCTGTTCCACACTCTCTACCAGCCCGGTTCAGGCGTCTACCTGGAGCAGATGAGCTGCACATTGGAGGGAGACCTCGACCTCGCCGCCTTCCAAAAAGCATGGAATAAGGTGATGGAGCGCCACGCGATCTTGCGCACCTCGTTTCTCTGGGAGGGCCTCGACGAACCCCTGCAAATCGTCCACAAACACGTCACGCTTCCTCTCACTTTCGAAGACTGGACTTCCATTCCGAAAGCAGACAGACCGGATCTCAATCGAATCCTCCACGCCGATCGCAAACGCGACTTCGACATGGGCACGGCTCCGCTCATGCGCATATCGATAATTCGCCTGGACTCGAAACGGCATTTCATCATATGGGCCTTTCATCACGCGCTTCAGGACGGCTGGAGCGGCCCCATTCTATTCCAAGAGGTTTTCGTCTGTTATGAGGCGTTCCGCACCGGCAAGACTCCTCAGCTCGCACGCACCCGCCCTTATCGCGACTACATCGCATGGCTTGCCCGTCAGGATCGTTCCGCAATCGAGCGTTACTGGCGCAAGGAACTCGCCGGCTTCACCGCGCCCACGCCCTTGGGACTGGACCTCCCCGATTCCGAGCCCGCCAGTGGAGTCCTCGAATTCACTCTCACCGAAGCGCAGACAACATTGCTCACCGAGCAACTCCGCCGTTCGCAGCTCACTCTCAACACGCTCATGCAAGGCGCTTGGGCGCTCTTGCTCAGACGCTACTCCGGTAACGATGAGGTCGTTTTCGGACTCACCGTCTCCGGCCGCCCGCCTGAATTGGAAGGCATGGAGAACACCGTCGGCCTGTTCATCAACACGCTCCCCGTAAGAGTACGAGTAAACCCGGAAGGCACCGTGCGCGATTGGCTGCAACAACTGCAACTAAGCCAGTCCGAAGCCCGCCAATACGACCACACACCGCTCACTGACGTGCAGCAATGGAGCGATGTCCCCCGCGGTACGCCCCTGTTTCAAAGCATCATTGGATTACAAAACTACGGATCGCGAAACACCCAGACGGATAGAAAATCGAACAACCCATTCCGTGATGTCGTGGTTCACGAGAAAACCAACTACCCCATCAACCTTCTCGTGATGCCGCGCGCACAGCTCACACTGCATTTCACCCATGACGAGCGCGTATCCCACGCAGTCATCGCGCGCATGGGAGAGCACCTCGCCATCTTGATGCCGCAACTCGCCGCGAGCCTCTCGATGCGCCTCGGCTTGGTCGACTTCCTCACGCTCGGCGAGCAAAGGCAAATGGAGGACTGGAATGCGACCGATCGCCCGCGCCCCGAAACGACCGTTGTCCAGTTATTCCAGAAGACGGCGGAGCAAAAAAACACGGCCGTCGCACTAGCCTCCGCTAGCGGAAGTCTCACATATGGCGAACTCAATTCCCAGGCCAATCGGTTGGCGCATTACCTCCTCGCCCTCCATGTCGGTCCCGAAACATTTGTGGGGATTTGTGTGGAGCGCTCCCCGGCGATGATCGTGTCCATCCTCGCCGTGCTCAAGGCCGGCGCAGCCTACGTTCCTCTCGATCCAACGTACCCGCAAGACCGCCTCCAGTTCATTTTGAAAGACGCCGCCGCGCCAGTTCTGATCGCACGCGAGGATCACCTCGCCCTCTTTCCTTCCTATTCCGGAACTAAAGTATTGCTCGACCGCCACGCCCAAGTCATCGATACTCAGCCCAGTGCCGACCCCTCGTCTCCATCCCTGCCAGACCACGCCGCCTACGCCATCTACACCTCCGGCTCCACGGGGCGTCCCAAGGGCGTAGTTGCCACTCATCGCGGGCTTCTCAATTTCACGCTCGCTGGCATTGAAGATCACACGCCGATCCGTAGCTTTCTGCTGCTCTCGTCCTTTGCATTCGACAGTTCGCTGTGCGGCATCTTCTGGACCCTCTGCCAAGGAGGAACTCTCTGCTTGCCTCCCGGAGATCTTACTGCCGCAGCATCCCGCCTTCCCGATCTCATCCGCACTCATCGCATATCGCATCTTCTCTGCATCCCATCGCTCTTCGAAGTGCTCCTCGACTCAGACCCAACCGATTCGCTCGACACCGTGATCGTAGCGGGCGAAGCCTGCTCACCCTCGATCGTTCAGAAGCAGCGCGAGCGGCTGCCGACAACACACCTGTCGAACGAATACGGCCCCACCGAGGGCACGTGTTGGAGCACAACATTTGACGCCTCCCAATGCACCGCCGGCAAAAACACGCCGATCGGCAAACCGATCGCCAACACGCGCGTGTTTCTGCTCGATGAAAACGGCTGCCGCGTTCCCGTTGGCGTGGCGGGTGAACTATACATTTCAGGAGTCCATCTGGCGCGCGGCTACTGGCAACGTCCGGACACCACCGCCGAGCTATTTGTGCCCGATCCATTCAGCGAAACTCCGGGTGCAAGACTCTATCGCACCGGCGACTTGGCGCGGTTCTTGCCCAGTGGCGATCTCGAGTTCCTGGGACGTAAGGACGGGCAGGTCAAAATCCGCGGCCATCGCATTGAATTGTCGGAGATCGACTCCGTTCTGAGCGAGTGTCCCCAAATTCGCCAAGCCGTAACGTCGGTCCATGAAAGCGTCACGGGAGAACGCAGCCTGCGAGCCCACGTCGTCCTCAATGAGGCCGGACACATGCCGAACGTTGAACAGTTCGCCCGCGCCAAGCTCCCCGACTACATGGTTCCGGCCACTTTCGTCTCGCTACCGCACCTGCCCGCACTTCCCAATGGAAAGATCGACCGCGCCGCCTTAGAGCGATTGGAAACGCCCGCCGCGCCGTCATCCCGCAAGTCGCCAACCGACTCGGTAGAACATCGACTCACCGCGCTTTGGAAAGATATTTTTCACATCCCGGAGGTCAGCGTCGACGACCACTTCTTCAAACTCGGCGGCCATTCGCTCCTCGCGGTCGGGATGGTCACGCGCATAAATAGGGAGTTCGGCCTCGACCTTCCCGTGTCTGTCGTATTTGAAGCTCCCGTGCTCGAAGAACTAGCACGAAGAATTCGCGGCCCGGCCGAACGGGCCCCGTCTTCGCTGATTACTCTGCAAGCGTCGGGCGGCCGTCCGCCGCTCTACTGCGTGCATCCTCGAGGGCTCTCAGCGTTTTGCTATTCGGAACTGGCGAATCGCTTAGGACCGGACCAGCCCGTGTTCGCTTTCGAGCCTTTCGCCTTACATGCCGACTGCGAACCGCACCGGACAATCGAAGCGATGGCCTCGGAATTCGTGCGACAACTCCGCCAGCATCGGCCGTCAGGAAACTTCCGTCTCTGCGGATGGTCCATGGGCGGAACCATCGCTTTCGAAATGGCGCGCCAGCTGCGATTATCCGGCCAGCCCGTGGATCTGCTCGCCCTTCTGGACACCTACGCCGAGATTCCCGAAGATGAGGAACACAACGACGCCGCCTCTCTGCTAAGAAATCTGGGCCGCTCGCTGGACCTGCCGGTTCAAACGTTCCACCAGATGTCCGCGGGAGAACAGCGGGACTGCGTAATAAACCAGGCGCGTGCCGCTGGTGTCGACGAGAATCTTCTCAGCCGCTATGAGAAGTCCTTGTCGATATGGCAGGCACAAGGAGACGCAATCAGACGCTACCGCGTCTCTGAATACGATGGCGACATCGTGTTTTTCCGTGCCCGGGATCGCGAGTCTCTCGACCCCTCCGAAGACTGGCAGCGCATCTCACCCGGCCGCTTCATCATTCACGACGTCCCAGGCAGTCACAACACAATCTTGAAACCACCATTCGTAGCCCAACTGGCCGAAGCGATGTCCCCCTTGCTTCAGAACCCCGAACCACGAACCAACAACTAAGAACGCTAATCCGACCGTACCACTTATGCAACCACCCTTATTGGCCGGCGGCCACCAACCACGAACGCTAGCTCGCCCGTTCCGCCACAATCCGCATCCTAGGCGTTTCCGCCAGATGCGCAGGCGCGCTCTCCGATTCCGATACTAAAACCCGTACCGCGTCGGCGCCCAGTTCACGTTCCAATTCTTGCCGATTCTTGAGGATCTGCTCGTAAACCCGCAACTGCCGTTCCATCCACAGCGGCGCGATTTCCTGATGGCACAATCGCAGCGAAGCGCCTGCCAGCAGCGATTTCATGTCGAGATACGACGGTACCCACGTGGTCATCGCCAGCTTTGCTCCCGGCCTCATCACGCGCTTCACTTCGCCCAAAGCCGCCATCTTGTCAAGGACCATCCAGAAACAATCGACGCTCATCACGCCATCCATCGACTCGTCCGCCAGCCCCGTCCTATCGAACGAGCCCTGCGCAAAAACAGGCGCAGATCGCAGACGGAACCGATTCTGCAACTGACTGGCCAGCGCAATTGCCTCCGCGACGATATCGATTCCTGTCAGCCGCGCATCCAACTTCTGCGCGACAACCATCCCTGGACCTCCGCGGCCGCATCCCACATCCAGCAGATTCGCGCCCGCTGACAATCGCAATTCATCGGCGATCCAGTCCAGATCGCGGCGAGTTACGAAGCCGAAAGGCGACGCTTCTTCGGGATAGTCGTCCCGATAAACATCGCGATAAATCTTCGTCAGCAGTTCACTCGTGCCGCCGTAGCGGAAGAACTCGCGGTAACGATCCTCCCGAAAAGAAAGATAGGTTGTCGCCTCGGCCATATAGTTCTTACTCCGCCATCGCCGCTTGTGCCATCAACAAACTCTCATCGGAGCGCCCATCGACAATGACATGCTGCCGCGTGAACAGATCGAAATAGCGGCCGCCCTTCGCGTACAGCTCGTCGTGGGTGCCGCGCTCCACAATTCGACCCTCCTCCAGCACTAAGATCTGGTCCGCGCGCCGGATCGTCGACATCCGGTGTGCGATCACGAATGTCGTCCGCCCCTCCATCACAGCCCCTAACGCTTCCTGAATCAGAGCTTCCGACTCACTATCCAGGCTGGAAGTCGCTTCATCCAGAATCAGAATTCGGGGGTCCGCTAGAATCGCTCGCGCGATAGAAATACGTTGCCGCTGCCCTCCCGAAAGCCTCACCCCTCGCTCACCCACGATCGCGTTGTATTTCTCAGGCATCCTCTCGGCAAACTCGTCAACACGCGCGATTCTGCAAGCTCGTTCGATCTCCTCGCTCGACGCTTCCCGCCGCGCAAATGCGACATTCTCGCGAATGCTCCCGTCGAACAGAAAGGATTCTTGCAACACCAGCCCCAGATGCGCGCGGTAGTTGTCAAGGTCCACCGTCGCCAAATCCGTTCCATCCACCAGGATTCGTCCGGAGTCCGGCGTGTAGAACGCACTCACCAGACCCGTCACAGTCGATTTTCCTGCTCCCGAACTTCCCACCAGCGCCGTCACCGTTCCTGGCTCGGCGTTAAAACTGAGATTCGGCAATACCTTCTTGCCCGGCTCGTAGCCGAACACCACATCCTCGAAAACCACCTGCCCTTCGATCGACTCCAGACGGACCGTCCGGCGCGGGTCGTCGGACTCCCTCGCTAACGCGAGCAAATCGTGAACTCGTTCCAACCCCGCCGCCGCTTCGGATAATTGCGTGCCTAGCGAGACCGTCTGCATCACCGGAGCCACTAGAAGCAACAGAAGGCCGCAGTACGCCATCAGCCCGCCTGCCGTAAGGGTGCCGGCAAAGATCTGCGATGCGCCAACGTAGAGCACTGCGCTGGCCGCCAAAGCAATGAAGACCGAAACCGCCGACGAGACCAGCGACGTCATCGTCAACGATCGCAGACCATTCGCAAGAATCCGGCGTGTCCCCGCGGCGAAAACGTCACTCTCAAATCCCTCCGCGCGATAGCCCTTTACTACTCGCACACCGCCCAGAGACTCCGTAAGCCGCCCGGTTACCTCCGCGCTGATGCGCGAGCGCTCCAGGAATATCGGCCTCATCCGCAACATGCCGAGCCTCACCAAAAGGGCGAAAAACGCGAGCAGCAACAACGCCAGCCCGGTCATTCTCGCGCTAATCAAGAACAACCACACCACCGCCAACGCCGCGCCGATCACCGCTCCCGGAATCTGCACCAGCACCGGACCGGCCAGCGCTCGCAGACCCTCCAGATCGGTCATGATGCGCGAGACCAAAGCTCCCGTTTGGTTCCGATCGTGAAACGAGACCGGCAGCCGCATCACATGCGCTTGCACTTTGGCGCGCAGATCCGCGATCAGCGTCAACGATGCACGCGCCAGCAGTTGCGTCGTCCAAAACGAAGCGGCGCCCTGCAGCAGCCCCGCCGCCACAATCGCGCCAAGCAACGGCAACAACAAATCGTGCCTGTTCGCCCCAATGACCTCGTCAATCAGAAATCGAGCTGCGAACGGTAGCGCGAAACCCAGGCACCGCCCGACGATCATCAGCACGGCTGCCACAACGATGCTCCATCGCCGCCTCTCCAGCAGTTGCCAAACTTCGCGCAACAATTGGAGCATCCCTCGATGTCCGCGTTTCTTGTCCTCCATCGTTCTTAGATGACTCCAAGCTCGGTCAGTTCGCGCATCTCCTCATCGTCCATGCCCAGCAGCTCTCGATAAACGGCGTCGTTGTGGGCGCCGAGTGCGGGACCCGCCCATTCCGTCCCTCCCGGAGTCTCCGACAACTTCGGCACGAAGCTCGGCATACGCACCGTGTCGCCATCGCCGAGATCGACATCCTCCCACATCCCGCGAGCCGCGAAATGGGGATCGGCGACAATATCGCGGATCGAGTAGATCGGACCGCATACCACGCCCGCTTCGTTCAGAACGTCCAAAATCTCCGCGCACGGACGCTCGGCCGCCCATTCGCCGATCGCCCGGTCGATCGTCTCGGCGTGAGCCACCCGCCCGTTATTGTGTGCCAGCCTCGGATCATGCGCCATCTCCTCCCGTCCTATCACTCGCATCAATCGCACGAAAATCGAGTCTCCGTTTGCCGCGATCACGACATGCTTGCTATCGGACGAAAGATACGTCGAAGAAGGAACGATGCCGTCCATTCGCGCTCCTGTTCGCTCACGCACGCGGCCTAATTTGTCGAATTCGGGAAGCGTTGCTTCCATTAGGCTGAATACCGACTCCGCCAGCGAAACGTCGATCACTTGTCCTCGCCCGCTGTCGCCAGTGTCGCGATGATAGAGCGCCATCAATGCACCCAGCGCGGCATGGAGCCCGGCAATCGAGTCCCCTAGAGACACCCCATTTCGCGCCGGCGGAAGCTCCGGGTAACCCGTGGTATACCGCAGACCTCCCATCGCTTCGGCCACGCTTGCGTACCCCGGCCTGTTGGCGTACGGTCCCGTCAGCCCCCAACCCGATACGCGAACCACAATCAATCCCGGATGAATCGCTTGCAGTTGGTCCGGACCAAGCCCCCAACCTTCGATCGTCCCGGGCTTGAAATTCTCGATCAGGACATCGAAGTGCGGAATCATTCGCCGCACCATCTCCTGCCCTTTCGGGTGCTCCAGATCGAGCGTGATGCATCTCTTGTTTCGCGACATTGTGGACCACCACAGCGAAGAGCCTCGGTACATGCCGCGCCAGCACCGCAAAGGGTCGCCTGAACCGGGCCGCTCGATTTTCGTTACCGCCGCGCCGAATCCAGCCAGCAACTCCGCGCCATAGGGCCCCGCGATCAGGTGCCCCATTTCAAGCACGCGAACCCGCTCGAGCGGCTTCCGCTTTTGCGCTACATCTTCCATCTCAAAAACCCGACTGTTCGAGTAGGGCAGGTCATCGTCTTACGTGACCTGCCTTCTTCTCCACTGAAGGTGATGTAGAAGCCCGACCGTAACCGAGCCGTGACCGGCAGGGAGCGGTTGCCCCAATCATTCATGTTCTCCAGGGGCGGCGCGGAATAGCCCGTGACCTTTCGACAAGATCTCTGCCTGGCCGCGGGCCGACCGGCTAATTGCTCCTTACCCGCAACTGCCCCATCCCCGCAAACTGCTCCAAATCGATGTCGGCCGCACACCGCACCGGAACATAATTCAAGGTCAGATCGCCTTCCAGGTGAACCTTTCCCCGCCCAGCCACGAGATCGGCGTCGGCAAACTGGCTTGCCGCCCTGTCAATCCGGACGCCCAGCTCTGTCCCTCCGCGTGTCCCCGTGAAACGGATTTGGACAAACCCTAAATCGAGAGCGTGTCGCAATGCTTCCACCGTTCGATTCGGACGCAAAGCAACCTCGACCGGGTGCTCACCCTGCGACAGCCGCTCCACTAATTCATCCATGTCCCCGCCTCATGCGGATACCGTCTTCTGCTGCTCACGTTCGTTCTCCTCCATCTTCTTTCGCAGACTCAGCGGCCGCATGTCTGTCCACACTTCCTTGATGTAGGCCAGACATTCGTCTTTCAAACCGCTCTTGCCAACGGCGCGCCAACCCAGCGGAATGTCGCGATACGTCGGCCAGATCGAGTACTGCTCTTCGTGATTCACAACCACGTTATAGATAGTCTTGTCTTCAGTCTCTTCGTTCGGCATCGTTTACACCTCGTCAATTGGATTTTTGAAACAACCAAGATCACTCATGGCGCAGCGCGCGTCCCGGATCGAGCCGCAGGATTCGGATCGCGGGAAGACAACATGCGGCGATCCCCGCGGCTAGCAGAATGCTGGATGCGGCCACGAAAGAAAATGTATCGGTCGGACGCGTCTGAAACAGGATCGCCGATAGAACGCGCGTCAGCGCAAACGCCAGCCCCAGGCCGATCAGCAGCCCCACCAGTAACTGCACCACGCCCTCCGCCAGCACCATGCTCATTACGCGTGCCGGCCGCGCGCCCAGCGCCACGCGAATTCCGAACTCGGCGGTCCGCCGGCTCACCGAATACGCTGCGACCCCGTAAATTCCCACGCACGAAAGAGCCAGCGCCACGCCTGCCAGTAGCGCGAAGATAATACCGAACACACGCACCGCCCAGCGGCGCTCCGCGAGAAAATCCGACAGCGTCATCACCGAGTAAACCGGCAGATCGCGGTCCATCCCATGAATCGCTTCCGTTACCGGCCGCACCAACGTGGAGGGCGAACTCCCACAGCGCAGAATCATAACCGCCGATACCATCGGCTGTTCTCGAAACGGGATGACGATCAACGGATCGATCTGCGTCCGGTTTGCATTCGTTTGCCGCATATCCGGCGCGACGCCCACGATATCGAGCCAGGGCAGCTCCGTGCTACCCACCAGCCGGATCTTTTTCCCAATGGCGGAGTCGTTCGGCCAGTATTTCGCCGCGAACCTTTGATTCACCACCGCGGCGTGACTGCTCTCTGTGCCATCCGCCTCGTTGAACCCCCGCCCGCGCACCAACTTGATTCCCGCCGTCTCGAAGTAACTCTCGCTCGCCATCGTTGTCGCCGCCGTCGCCTTTGCTTGCGTGACGGGACGATTCTCGCCCTGCACTTCGAACCGCCAGCGCATCGCGCCTCCAAACGGTAGGTTCGAACCGTAGGCGGCCGATTTCACTCCTGGTATGCTCTCCAGCTTCGTCTTCGCCTGCGCCAGGAACCTGACTACGTCGTCGTTGGTCGCATACACCTCGGTCGGCAACGACAGCCGCAACGTGAGCAGGTGAGCTCCATCCAGATCGCGCCCGATGGAGTATGACTGAAACAAGCTTCGGACCATTAAACCCGCGCCGGCCAGCAGCGCCATGGCAAGTGAAAACTCCAGCGCGACAAATGCCGCCGACAGGTAGCGGCTCCGGGAGCTTGCAGTCGCGGAGGCGCTGGCTTCTCGAATTGCTTCATTCAGGTCGCGCTTCGCCATATGCACGATTGGCGCTAACCCAAAGGCGACGCCGCTAAGCAGACAGATCGCCGCCGCATAGGCGAAGACGCGATAGTCCATCGAGAAATCGATCCAGTATGGCTTCGGCACCTTCGCGATCGCCGCCATAAATAGCTTGACGCCGATCGCAGCCACCACCATGCCCGCGACTCCGCCCATAAACGCGTAGACGATGCTCTCCACCATGAGCTGGCGGGCGATGCGCCATCTTGTGGCGCCCAGCGCGGAGCGCACCGCGATTTCCCGCGATCGCGAAACGGCCCGCGCCAGCAGAAGGTTCGCCACGTTGGAGCAGGCAATCAGCAGCACGAATGTCACAGCGCCCAGCAGCGCCAGAAACACACTGCGCACCGGGCCTCCGTTTAACTGTTCCGTGTACGGTTGTACGATCGAACCTACGTTGCGATTAGTGTCCGGATACGCCGCCTCCAGCGACTGTGCGATTCGCGCCATATCCAGGCGCGCCATCTCCGGTGTCACCCCGTCGGCAAGCCTTCCGGCCACGGATACAACCCGCGCGTCTCGCGCGTTAAGGTCGGCAGCGGCTCTCAACGGGATCCAGGCATCTTCTTCGGATGGATATCGCATGCCCGCCCGCATCACGCCCACCACTGTCGTCGGCACGCCGTTCACGCGAATCGTTCTGCCCAGAATGTTCGGGTCGCGCCCGTAGCGGTTCTCCCAAATCGCATCGCTGAGCAGGACTACCGCTGGCGCTCCAGGCTGATCATCAGCGGGCCCGAAATCGCGTCCGAACGCCGGCTGCGTTCCCACGAAGGAAAACGTATTGCTCGTGATCCGCGCCCCGGAATAGCGCTGCGGCGCCATCTTAGCGTCGCTGATGTTCAGAGCCGCGGGAGCCACCGCCGACATCTCGCGAAACGCTTTGGTCTGCGCACGCCAATCGACGAAGTCGGGATAGGACGTATCGATATCCTCTCCCCCGCTGGCTGAGTTCGCGCTGCTTACATACATGATCTGTCCGGGATTTCGGAAGGGAAGTGCTTTGAACAAAACGGCATTAGCCAGCGTGAATACGTTGGTATTGACGCCAATTCCCAGGCCCATGGTCATCACAACGGCAGCCGTTAATCCCGGACTGCGGACCATCAACCGCAGGGCAAATCGAATATCTTGGAGAATCGTCACGGAACGTGAAACGTCAGGCGAGTGAGTTGTAGTTGAGAAATTCTGAAGGGATTCTAAATCGGCAGGCTGCCGCCACAGCGGCGTCTGTGCGGCGCCGCAAGGAACCCGATGGCCCTTGGCATCGCCCCAGTATGCGGGAATCGCCTGGGCGTGTCAAGCAAGTATCGTGCAGCGTGACATTTTCAAATGTTTTTAATACTTTAACCGATTACTGCTTGACAACTTGCCACACGCTGGCGATAATTGCAACCGATTAGTATCGGCGCATTATGGGACTTTAGTCACATCGTGCGATACGAATCTCTAATCTCGGGAGGCTACTATTCGAGTCCAAACCGATAATTCCCTCGGCGACCTGATCTTCATTGTGGTGGTTCTGACGCTGGCCATAATGTTCATCCGCCTTGTATACCGCCTGTTGGCTCACCGTCCCGTTCTTCGAACGTTCATCTCGATGGCTTGTCTCGCGGTGTTATATTTCGCCGCCGTACTCGTCGCTGGTGTTCTAACCAGCGAGAGCCTCGTTGCTCCCGGCACCGTCAAATGCTTCGACGATTGGTGTGTAACGGTGACACACGCTGCCGAATACGGTTCACTGTCCGGGGTTTCTCCGCTGGGCCGTTTCATCGTTGTCGACGTCAAGGTCCTCGCTGAATCCAGGCGGGTTGTTCAGAAGGGTTCGGATCCGCACGTTTACCTCATCGATGCCAAAGGACACAAATACGAGCCCTCACCCGCTGCCCAGGCATCTCTCGAAAAATCCGCCGGTACACAACTGCCGCTCACAAATCCCGTCGGTCCCGGCGATTCCTTCATTACCAGGCAGGCCTTCGATATTCCCAAGGATTCCGGGAACCTTCGTGTCCTGGTGACTGAGCAGCCGTGGATCACCAAAATCGTTCTCTTCAACGAGAATAGTTTTCTGTCCGGCCGCACCCTCTTTGTGATCGATCCGAAGCCCGAGTCATAGTAACCCGCTGGTCGCGCGATCCGACGCTGACCGTTGTGTAATCCGCATGTAGCTGCGTGTCGAATGTTACAGGCAGGAACTCCGCAATCACCTCCATATTTGTCCGCGCGTGCAAGTTGATCTTTTCGGCCGTAAACGATCCCGCTCCGGCCAGCGCGAGCGGAAGCAGCAACTGATCGGTCAGATGCTCGCCGGCTGCCGCCCGGGAAACCAGATATCCACGGGCGTCGCGCGCCGCGATCGACGCGACTTTCTCGGCGCTCATTCCGATTTGTCCAAAAGCCGAGAAAATCTCCGTGACCTCGCTACAACCGATTTCGATCATCACAATATTTCCCGGCCCGGCCGAATTGCGGCTCTCCTCAACCACGAAGGTCTCCGGTCCCCAGTTCAACATTTTTCCCACCGTCTCGACTTCTCGTTGCGCGATATGCCGGGGCAGATTTGCAGCGACTCCAATCGCCCGCCGCGAGACGATTTCGCCACGCTCGCCGATTTCGAAGCCTTTCAGAGCCTTCACCGGATGAATCTCAGCGCAGAATCGGCCGCCGCCCGCCGGGTAGAAGCCATAACGCTCGAGCTGCAGCGTAACCGTAGGGCCCATTCGTTCCACTAAAGGCAGGAACGTCCGCACAAGAAAATCGAACGGAGGCGCCGCTGTATTGTGCGTGCCTCCTTCAATCGCGACGCGGCTCGGTTCCGCCGCGAGCATCAGAGCTGGCAGCACCGTCTGAAACACGAGGGTTCCGCTCCCGGCCGTTCCCACGCAGAACCGATACTCGCCGGCGCGAATTGTACCCGGAGAAAAAGTCAGATCGGTTGAGCCGAGAGTCGCCCCCTGGACCGCGGCGCCACCCACTTCGGCAGCGGCCAATACTGCCGTCAGGTGCTGACGCAGCAAGCCTGGACGTTCGCGTCCAGCACGAACCTTCTCAATCCGAAATGGTTTCCCAGTCGCGAGGGACAGGCTCAGCGACGTCCGCAGGATTTGCCCGCCGCCCTCGCCGAACGATCCATCAATCCGAATCACGTTGTCCTAACCCTTCACACAAACCACCTGCCGAAGCGTGTGGACGATCTCAACCAGGTCGGCCTGAGCCGCCATCACAGCATCTATCGCCTTATAAGCCGCCGGAGTTTCGTCGATCACATCTG